>CAZHKI010000326.1:547-4940 GCA_964533365.1 uncultured Maribellus sp.
TTTATCAATCAGAAGATCAGCGATTGTTCCGACGCTGGCGGAGGGAAAGTAATCCTTTCGGCGGGAGAATATTTCTGTGAAGGACCGGTTGTTTTGAAAAACAATGTAAATCTTCATCTGGAAGAAGGCGCCCGGCTGGTGTTCAGCCAAAACCCTGCCGATTATCTTCCTGTTGTTTTTGTACGGTGGGAAGGAACCGAAGCCTACAACTATTCACCGTTTATTTATGCCCGCGACGTGGAAAATATTGCAATCACCGGAAATGGGATTGTTGACGGGAATGGGCTTGGCGAGGAAAGTTTCAGGCAATGGCGGCCACTCCAGAAAGATGATCAGAACAAGCTTCGTGAAATGGGCCGCGATGGAGTTCCGGTAGAAGAACGGATTTTTGGGGAAGGGCATTACCTGCGCCCGCAATTGATTCATTTTGTGAATTGCAAAAATATTCTGTTGGAAAATATTACCGTCACCAACGGCGCTTTTTGGTTAATACAACCTGCTTATTGCAACAACATTACCATTCGCGGGATTAAAGTAAACAGTAAATTTATCAATAACGACGGCGTTGACCTTGATTCTTCTTCTGATGTTTTGATTGAGAATTGCCATTTTAACACCGGCGACGATTTTGTAGCCATTAAATCGGGGCGCGATCAGGATGGCTGGCGGGTAAACAGGCCCTGCAAAAATATTGTCATCCGTAACAGCTTTTCCGACGATTGTTTGCACGGAATCTCGTTTGGAAGCGAAATTTCGGGAGGAATTGAAAATGTTTATGTCGGGAACCTTTCCTTCAAAAAGATTCGTCAGTACGGGCTGCAGTTTAAATCGAACAAAGATCGTGGCGGCCATATTAAAAACATTCATGTGAACGGAATTCAAATCGATACCACCGAAACCTGCATCAGTTTTACCAATCAGTATCACAGCTACAGTGGCGGAAACTCTCCCTCGTTGTTTGAGAACATCAGAATTGAAAATGTAGATTGTAATGTAGCCGTAAAACAGGCAGTCAGTATGGAAGGGTTACCCGAAATGCCCATTCGAAATGTAGAATTGTTTCATGTGAGGATTTTCAATGCCAATAAGGCATCAGTGATAGAAAATGTTGAAAATCTTGTCACGAAAAATTCAGATATTCCTGGGTTTTTCTATACAGAATTAAAAAATTAGTGCCATGAGAAAAAAGTTTTCATCCCGTTTTTTTTTACTTATTACATTTACCTTTTGCTGGGGAGCAATGGGATTGGCCCAAAACAATAGTATCCTGAAATTTAATAAAGAAGGGACCTTCAAAATTGTACAGTTTACCGATACTCATGTTGATTTGACTAAAAGCGCCAATCTTCAGGTCTTTGAAATTATACCGGAAGTGTTGAAAGCCGAAAACCCCGATTTTGTCATTCTTACCGGCGACATTGTTACGCAAAACGATCCACAGGAAGCGTACACCCGGTTAGCCCGGATTTTTCAGGAAGCCGGAGTTCCGTGGGCAATGGTTTTTGGAAACCACGATTCGGAACATAATTTTTCAAGAAAGGAACTGGCTGAATTTCTGCAGAAACTACCTTTTTGCCTGAATGTTGATAAGGGCGAAACAAAGGGTTACTCGAATTTTGTACTTCCGGTTTACGGAAAGGAAAACAAACCTGCTGCTGTACTGTATTGTATGGATTCCAATGAATACAGTACACTGAAACCACTGGTCGGAGGTTGGGGCTGGTTTACCCATTCGCAGGTAGGCTGGTATCGCGAACAGAGCCGGAAGTTTACTCATTCAAACCATGGAAAACCATTGTCTGCCCTGGCTTTTTTTCATATCCCTTTGCCGGAATACGCACAGGCATGGAACAACGAACAAACGCCGCCGGTTGGAGTAAGAAACGAAGATGAGTGCAGTCCTGAAATCAACACCGGAATGTTTGCCGCCATGCTCGAATGTGGCGATGTGATGGGTACTTTTGCCGGGCACGATCATTACAACGATTATATTGGGGTATCCTACAACATTGCACTGGCCTACGGTCGGAACACAAAACCGGAAAAGTCGTCGGAAGAGCCGTTGGCTGGTGCCCGGGTAATTTTGTTGAAAGAGCTGGAACGCAAATTCGATACCTGGATTCGTGAACTCAACGGAAATAAAGTTCTGGAATGTTCGTGGCCGGGCTCATTCGCGGAAACGAGAAAGAATTTATAACAAACCAATTAATAGCGTATCATTATGAAAAATTTTTCACGAAGAATCTTTCTGAAATCAACTTCGGCAGTTGCCGCCGGAACTCTCATCATTCCAAATCTTTTTAGTTGTTCGGCCAATAATAAACTGAATATTGCAGTCATTGGTGTTGGCGGCCGTGGACAGGCGAACTGGTCGAAAGCAACAAACGAAAACATTGTGGCCATGTGCGATGTGGACGACGACCGTGCTGCTGAAGGATTTAAACTATTTCCGAATGCAAAAAAGTACAAGGATTTCCGGGTGATGTTCGACGAGATGGCTAACGAAATTGATGCAGTAATGATTTCTACACCCGATCATACCCATTTCCCGGCAGCCATGGCAGCCATGGAGCTTGGAAAACATGTTTATGTTGAAAAACCGCTGGCACATAATATCTGGCAACTGCGTACCCTGAAAAAAGCTGCGAAACATTACGGAATTGTTTCGCAATTGGGAAACCAGGGCCATACGACCAATGGGATCCGGTTGATTAAGGAATGGTACGATGCCGGTGTTTTGGGGCAGGTTAGTGAAGTCCATGCCTGGTTCGGGCCTTTTGATTTTAAACCCGGTGGATACTGGACCAAACCCGATAATTACCCACCTTCAGCACAACCTGTACCTTCCGGCCTTGACTGGGATTTATGGCTCGGGCCGGTTGCCGAACGTCCTTATAACAGTGTATATGTTCCAAAATCCTGGCGTGGATTTTATGATTTTGGTAGCGGAATGTTGGGCGACTGGGCCTGTCACACCATTGATGCCCCGTTCTGGGCGCTTGAACTGGGAATGCCACACACCGTGGAGGCTGTCGCTTCCAATCCGCAACCCGATTTCAGCTTTATTTCTGACGAATCAGAAGTTACTTATCAGTTTGGCGCTCGTGGCGACAAGGTCCCCGTGAAAATGGTTTGGCACGAAGGCGGTTCTAAACCGGAGATCAGGCCCGAATGGGGAGTTGATAAGCTGCCCGATACGGGAATGGTGATGATTGGCGACAAAAAAACGCTGATTACCGGGGGACGCCCCAACAACCCGCATTTGATGGTTTCCGATGAGGAATGGAATGAATTCCTGAAAAATGCACCGGCACAAACTATTCCCAGGGTTGGCGAAGAAGAACCACAGCAGGAATGGATTGATGCCATTAAAAATAATACTTTGCCCGGTTCCAATTTCGATTATGCATCGGAACTGAACGAGATGATCCTCATTGGTGTTCTGGCCCAGCGTTTTGTCTCCCGGCTCGAATACGATGCTGTAAATATGAAAATAACCAACCGCCCCGAACTGGATGTTTACCTGAAAGAGCCGGCACGTGAAGGCTGGCGCTATGGTGAAGATTTATAAAAAAAAAGTACAGTTTTTTCCCTTTTCGCAAGATAGCTAAACCCTTTTAGCTATCTTGCATTGTTTTTTCCGGAAATGGAAATATAAATCGTAACCAATTAATACAAAACTTGAATTATTATGACAACAAAAAAAGCTCAGTGGAACAAATTATTGCCTGTTTTCCTGTCGTTTATTGTAATGGGATTTGTAGATATCATCGGGGTGGCAACCGGATATATCAAAAAAGATTTTGAACTGAATGACTTTGTATCACAGTTTTTGCCCATGATGGTTTTGCTGTGGTTTTTTGTGCTTTCAGTCCCGGCCGGTATTTTACAGGACAAATATGGAAAAAGGAACATGCTGAATATCGGGATGATCATTCAGGCGGTTGGACTTGGTTTGCCGTTTGTTCACTATTCGTTTGCCATGATGTTTGTTTCCTTCATCCTGCTGGGAATTGGCAATACGGTAATTCAGGTTTCAGCTAATCCGCTGTTGCAGGATGTGTCGCCATCTGAAAAACTGGCCAGTTACCTCAGTACCTCGCAGTTTGTTAAAGCCATCATTTCATTTGCCGGACCGTTAATTACTACTTTTCTGGCCATGCAGTTTGGCGACTGGCGGCTGGTTTTTGCCGTTTACGGGATTACATCCATTGTGGCTGCCATTTGGTTGGGGGCTACGGCTATCGAAGAATCGAAACCCGACCGGAAACCGGCTTCATTTGGTTCGTGTTTCGGGTTGTTAAAGAACCGTTTTGTAGCCCTGATGGCTCTTTCCATCTTCTTGATTGTGGGCGCCGAAGTGGCTGTTAACACCAACATCGTTAATATTCTG
>CAZHKI010000327.1:0-4936 GCA_964533365.1 uncultured Maribellus sp.
GCTGCCGACCGCCTGGAAGAACAGGTGCATGAACGGACTGCCGAACTGGAAGAAAAAGTGCAAAAACTGAACAAGAGCCAGAAAGCCATGTTGTTTATGGTGGAAGACCTGAACCGGATAACCCAGGAATTGAAGGAGGAACGCCGGAAACTCGAACTCTCAAACCGGGAACTCGACGCCTTTTCCTATTCCATGTCGCACGATTTGCGTTCGCCACTGCGGGCCATCGACGGATTTTCGAGGTTCCTGCTCGAAGATTATTTCGACCGCCTCGACGACGAAGGGAAACGGTACATCACGGTCATTCGTCAGAATACCGAAAAAATGGATACGCTCATTTCCGATATACTCAACCTGTCCCGTGTTTCCCGTACCGATATCCGGCATTCGGCCGTCGATATGTGGTCAACAGCCCGGTCTATGTTCCTTGAAATTTCAACCGATGAAGAAAAACAAAAATTTGAATTCGACCTGAAAGAAATTCCTGTGGCGGTATGTGATTTTGGACTGATGAAACAAGTTTGGCAAAACCTGATTGGCAATGCCCTGAAATACAGTTCAAAATCAGCAATTCAAAAAATTGAAATCGGGGCAATGGAAGAGGAAACAACGGTAACCTACTATGTAAAAGACTGGGGCGCCGGCTTCGACCCGGCTTTTGCCGGCAAACTTTTCGGGGTGTTTCAGCGTTTGCACCGTGCCGAAGAGTTCGAAGGCACTGGGGTAGGGCTGGCCATTGTGCAGCGCATTGTTCACCGGCATGGCGGACAGGTGTGGGCCGAAAGCGAACCCGGGAAAGGGGCCACTTTCTTTTTTTCATTACCCAAACAAGATATAATAACTAAAAATTAACCCTATGGAAAACCTGAACGAAGTTGAAATCCTTATTGTGGAAGACAATCCAAATGATGCTGAAATGGCATTGCGTGCACTGAAAAAAAATAACATCGCCAACCACGTGCTCGTGGTAACCGATGGCGAAGAAGCCCTCGATTTTATTTTTGCCAAAGGTAATTTTACCGGCCGGCAGGTAAGCGCCCGCCCGAAACTGATTCTGCTCGACCTGAAATTGCCCAAAATTGATGGACTTGAAGTGTTGAAAGAAATAAAGAACAACCCTTTAACAAAAATTATCCCGGTAGTTATGCTGACATCTTCGAAAGAAGAAACGGACATTGTTGAAAGTTACGAACTCGGTGTGAACAGTTACATCGTAAAACCTGTGAATTTTGATAAGTTCGTCGAGACAGTCCGCGAGTTGGGATTCTACTGGTTGCTGCTCAACACGCAGGCAGGCGGGTCACATTATGAATAAATAAGCAGAAGCCATAATTTTTTCCGGGCAATTGATTATTCTTCGCTTTTGTGAGCCTGTTTGAATGTTTTCGGTCATAAAATTCTTTAAAATAATTTTTGTACTTTAACCAACACTAAATCGTGCTGTATATGAATTTTAAAAACCAACCTGTACGGATTTTACTGGCAGAAGATGTTCCGACTGATGCCGAACTGGTAAAGCGTGAAATAAAAAAAGTGTTTTCAGCGGTTGATTTTGTGGTTGTCGATACCCGCGACGAATTTGTGCGCGAACTGCATTCGTTTCAACCCGATTTGGTGGTAACCGATTACCGGATGCCAACCTTCGACGGCATGACCGCATTGAAAATTGTTATCGATCAGGCCCCCGACACGCCGGTAATCATCGTAACCGGTTCGATTAACGAAGAAACAGCCGTGAGTTGCTTAAAATCGGGCGCTGTGGATTACGTGCTGAAAGAGTCGTTGAAAAGGCTGGGGCAGGCCGTTGTTAACGCCTTTGAACAAAAAAAGGTCAAACAGGAGAAAGCTTTAACCGAAAAAAGGCTGGCCGACAGCGAGGAACGTTTTCGCCGCCTGGCCGAAAATGCGCAGGATTTAATATCCCGCGTCCAGTTGGTCCCTTCGTATAAATTTGATTACGTCAGCCCGGCGATGTTAGAATTTTCCG
Source organism: uncultured Maribellus sp. (assembly GCA_964533365.1). GTDB lineage: Bacteria > Bacteroidota > Bacteroidia > Bacteroidales > Prolixibacteraceae > Draconibacterium. The sequence goes on from CAZHKI010000327.1 coordinate 1,988, forward strand.
GTTATACTCCCGACGAGCACTATGCCAATCCTGAACTTGGATTTCAGCTTATGCATCCGGACGATCTGCATTTGTTGGACGAGATATCGTCCAATGAGGAAAACATCAGAAGCCCTAAAGTTTTTCGTGTAATCAGAAAAGATGGAAAAGTTGTCTGGACAGAACATCGAATCATTCCGATTTATGATGAGGACGGAAATTTGAATGCAATCGAAGGAGTTGCCCGCGATATCACACAACAAAAATTATATGAACAACAATTGCTTCAAAGCGACCGGATTTTCAACCATGCCATCGACATGTTTTGTATTGCCGGTTTCGACGGCTATTTTAAAGTGCTGAACCCGGCCTGGGAACGTACCCTGGGCTGGAGCATCGGGGAGCTGAAGGCTAAACCCTGGATGGAATTTGTTCATCCCGATGACCGGATTTCGACCGAAAATGTGAAGAGCGTAATTGTTGACGGGCAGGAAGTATTTCAGTATGAAAATCGTTACCAGTGCCGGGATGGGTCCTTCAGGTGGCTTTCTTGGAATTCGCATCCATACCCCGAAGAAAAAGTAACTATTGGGGCTGCCCGTGATATTACCGAATATAAAAAGGCCGTAGAAGTCATCCGCCAGAGCGAGAAAGATTACCGGAGGTTGATCAATGGCATGGTCGAAACCGTGTGGATCATTGACACCGACGGCCGGTTGCTCGATGTTAATAAGGCGGCGGTTAATTTATTGGGGTATTCACGGGAAGAATTGCTCGAAATTGGACTAAAAGGAATTGATGCCCAGCATCAACCACAGGAAATCAACGCTCTTGCCATGCATATGAAAGATGACAAGTTCCAGATTTTTGAAACCATGCACCGGTCCCGCAACGGGAAGCTGATTCCGGTCGAAATCAGTTCGAGCCTCATTAAGTACAGGGGCAAACAAGCCATATTAAGCGTGGCCCGCGACATTACCGAACGAATAAACACCGAGAACCGGCTGAGGTTGTTAAGCCGCTCGGTGGAACAGAGCCCGGTGGGAATTCTGGTTACCAACCGCAACGGTATTATTGAATACATCAACGCGGCTTTTACCCGGATGTCGGGGTATCCGGCCAGCGAAGTTTTGGGGAAAACCCCGCGAATTTTAAAATCAGGCAAACAGAACGCCGATTTCTATAAAAATATGTGGGACACCGTTTTATCGGGAACCGAGTGGCATGGCGAACTGATGAACAAAAAGAAAAACGGAGAGTTTTATTGGTCCGATGTTTCCATCTCCCCGGTCTTTAATGCTGCTGGCGAAATCACCCATTTTGTTTCTATTCGCGAAGAAATTTCGGAAAAGAAAAAGATGATTGAAGATTTGATTGCGGCGAAAAACAAAGCCGAGGAAAGCGACCGTCTGAAATCGGCTTTTCTGGCCAATATGAGTCACGAAATCCGTACCCCGATGAATGGCATTCTTGGTTTTACCGATTTGCTGAAAGAACCGCAGCTTTCGGGCGAAGACAGGGACCATTTTATTCAAATCATCGAAACCAGCGGGCAACGTATGTTGACCACCATCAACGATTTGATTGATATTTCAAAAATTGAATCGGGAATTATTGAAATGGAATTTTCCGATATAAACGTTCATGAGCAGTTGCTGTTGTTGTATAATTTTTTTATCCCCGAAGCAACTCATAAGGGATTGAGATTGATTTACCGTTCCGATAAAACCACCGAAAATCTGGTCATGGTTTCCGATAAAATGAAAGTGGTGGCCATCATGACCAACCTGTTAAAAAATGCAATAAAATATACGCTGGAAGGAACAGTGGAATTTGGTTTTCGGGTGGAAAACAACAATGCGTTGTTTTTTGTTTCCGATACCGGAATTGGGATAGAAAAGAACCGGCAACAGGCTGTCTTCGAACGTTTCATTCAGGAAGATATCAGCATTTCGAGGGTTTTTGAAGGTTCCGGCCTGGGACTTGCCATTTCGAAAGCTTATGTGGAGATGTTGGGTGGACGGATTTGGGTGGAGTCGGAGAAAGGCAAAGGGTCTGATTTTTACGTACTGCTCCCCATCCGGAAAGATGGCGCTGTTTTGCCTCCTCATGTGGTTACTGAAGAAATGGAGAAACAAACGGATGTTTTGCAGCAATTGTCCGTTCTGGTCGCTGAAGACGATGAAGTGGGCCGGTTGTTTTTATCCACCATTCTTGAAAAGCGGTGTAAAAAAATCCTGTTTGTATCCAACGGCCTTGAAGCGGTACAAACCTTTAACGAAAACCCGGGAATCGATTTGATTTTGATGGACATCCGTATGCCTTTGCTCGACGGTTACAAAGCCACTCAAAAAATAAGGGAAACCAATCAAAACGTTGTGATTGTGGCCCAAACTGCCTACGCCATGGCCGGCGATAAGGAAAAAGCGCTGGAAGCCGGTTGCAACGACTACATTACCAAACCACTGAACCGGAAATTACTGATGGAACTGATTGAAAAACATTTTAAACATAAGTAACCGGGAAAAAGTGGTTTTGTAACCAAGATTACATAATATATGCGGTTGGAGTATTTTATTTTCTTTTTACCGATGAATCCCTGATAATCAGCTCGGTGGGCATGGTCAGGGTTTTAAAGCTATTCCATACTTTTTTCGAATTTATTTGCTGAATGACAAGCTGCGCTGCTTTCTGCCCCATTAAAAATCCCGGCTGTTTTACCGTGCTGATGGAGGGGGTAACCACTTCCGAGAATGGCTCGTTGCTGAATCCCATGACCAGAATTTCATCCGGAATTTTGAAGCCAATTTCCTTTAAATAAATAATGGAACTTAAGGCAGTTGTATCGTTGGCACAAAAAATGGCATCAACATTCCGGTTGTTTTGCATGATTCGCTGAATGGCTATGGTACCTTCTTCCCTTCGCAGGCTGTTGTTAACAATCATCGAAGGTTTAACAGTCAGTCCCGC
>CAZHKI010000328.1:0-826 GCA_964533365.1 uncultured Maribellus sp.
TTACGGTTTTTGGAAAGGCGGGAAGGAGGTTTGTTGATAAAAACTGATTTTTTTACGATGAACAAAAAAGCCTGGTTTTTGCCAGGCTCCTACAATTGAATATTCTTGGAAATGGTTTCGGTTATCTCCTTAAACTCATCCGGAGTAAATTTTTGCTTCTTTGAGAAGTTAAGCAAATCGGCTTCAGATTGCATGGGAACCAGATGGATGTGGGCGTGTGGCACTTCAAGCCCAAGCACCAAAATCCCCACTTTTACGCAGGGAACGGCTTTCTTTAACCCTTCGGCGACTTTTTTGGCAAAAAGCTGCAATCCCAGATACATTTTGTCATCCAAATCAAAAAGATAATCCACCTCTTTTTTAGGGATAACCAGCGTGTGGCCTTTGGCTACCGGAAAAATATCGAGGAAAGCCAGAAAGTTTTCATCTTCTGCAACCTTGTAGGCTGGAATCTCTCCATTTACAATTTTGGAAAAAATGCTTGCCATTTTATTTTACAATGAAATTTCAACAATTTCAAAAGGAATTACCCCTGAGGGAACCTGAATTTCAACAACATCGCCCACCTTTTTCCCAATAAGCCCTTTGGCGATGGGCGTGTTCACCGAAATTTTACCTTCTTTCAGGTTTGCTTCACTTTCGGGAACCAGTGTGTACTGCATCATGGCGTTGTTCCTGACATTTTTGATGGTCACCTTATTCAGTATCTGCACCTGTGAGGTGTTGATTTTTGACTCATCCAAAATTCGCGCATTGGCAATTTTTGACTGAAGTTCTGCAATTTTTGCTTCCAGCATTCCCTGTGCATCTTTAGCTGCATCGTACT
>CAZHKI010000328.1:836-4923 GCA_964533365.1 uncultured Maribellus sp.
GCATTTTCAGAGATGTCGCCCTTTTCGATGGCTTCACCAATCAGTTTCGATATGGCCGGCCGCTCGACATTCGTCAGGTGTGCCAGTTCCTTTTTAAGCTTTTTAAGTCCTGTCTCTGTTAAATATGTTACTTTGGACATTTTTAATCCTCCGATTTATCAGTTTCCACATAAAAAAAACAGAAAGAATTCCGGATCGCCCGGAACTCTTCCTTGTGCAAAAATAAAAATTTTATTCAAATATTATAATTTCTGATCAAAATTGTACTGAACGTACTAAAGCTGAATCAGATATATTTACTGTTTAGTATTTCACTGTAAATTACAGCGTCGCGCAACGAAAACTTGTCAAAGGCAAAACGGGACCGCTGTGGTTTGGTTTCGCCAGCCGGTTCAACGATGGTTTTCCCGGTTGAAAAGATGGTTCCTCCTTCATTTTGGGATGAAAAGTCATAATCTTGTTTTTCTTCTCTCCCGGATGGTCTTTCCTCTGCCGGTTCGGTTGTGACAGGAAAAACCGAAGGGGGAATCTGTGTTTCCGGCTTTTCATCAAACAAATCCCAGAAATCTCCCGGTTGTTGTGGTTGTCCGGCAACAGGTAACTGCTGCTTTTTCTTTTTCGTTTGCCCGAAAGCTCCTGCCACAAGCACTATCAGCGTTAATATGATCACAATCAGATCATCCATCTTACTGTCGTTTACCGTTTATACTTTGAAAAGTTTTCAGTAAAATTAATAAAATTGAAACACCGGCGCCTGAAAAAACCGGAAGATTTTTGTTTTAATACCGGTAATGATCCGGTTTGTAGGGCCCGTCTTTTGAAACGCCAATGTAGCGGGCCTGTTCGTCGGTAAGCCGTGTAAGCTTAACGCCAATTTGCTCAAGGTGCAACCGGGCAACTTCTTCGTCCAATTTCTTGGAAAGGCGATAAACACCAATTTCATAATTATTTTGCCAGAGGTCGATTTGCGCGAGCGACTGGTTGGTAAACGAATTGCTCATGACAAACGAAGGGTGACCGGTGGCACAACCCAGGTTGACCAGCCGTCCTTCGGCCAGTAGAAAAATGCTGTGCCCGTCGGGATAGGTATATTTATCGACCTGCGGTTTGATATTGAGTTTGCAGATTCCCGGCCATTTCTCCAGTTTGGCTACCTGTATTTCGTTATCGAAGTGGCCAATGTTGCAAACAATGGCCTGGTCTTTCATCTTCGCCATGTGTTCTGCGGTAATCACATCTTTATTTCCGGTAGTGGTTACAAAAATATTACCTTCATCCAGAGTGTCTTCCATAGGTTTCACTTCAAAACCTTCCATGGCAGCCTGCAATGCACAAATGGGGTCGATTTCGGTGACGATAACCCGGGCACCATAGCCGCGCATTGATTTTGCACAACCTTTACCCACGTCGCCATAACCGGCAACCACAACAACTTTCCCGGCAATCATCACATCGGTTGCCCGCTTGATCCCGTCGGCCAGCGATTCACGGCAACCGTACAGATTATCGAATTTCGATTTGGTCACCGAGTCGTTGACATTGATGGCAGGGAACAGCAGTTTTCCCTCTTCTTTCATTTGATAAAGACGATGTACACCAGTAGTGGTTTCTTCGGAAACCCCTTTTACCGATTGGGCAACGGTATGCCACCGGGTTAGATTTTCCAGCAGAATTTGTTTTAAAGCTTTGTTCAGTTCCTGCTCGTCGATTCCTTCAGCAGGGATATCGAGAATTGCCGGGTTGTTTTCAGCTTCAAATCCGCGGTGAATCATTAACGTGGCATCGCCGCCGTCGTCAACAATCAGGTTGGGACCCAGGCCGTTGCCAAAATTCAGCGCCTGGTCGGTACACCACCAGTATTCTTCAAGGGTTTCGCCTTTCCAGGCAAAAACCGGGATACCCCGTTTTGCAATGGCAGCGGCGGCATGATCCTGAGTTGAAAAAATATTACAACTGGCCCAGCGCACGTCGGCACCCAGTTCAACCAGGGTTTCAATCAGAACAGCGGTTTGAATGGTCATGTGAAGGCTTCCCATGATGCGGGCACCTTTTAACGGTTTGTCAGGGCCAAATTTTTTCCGGATAGACATTAATCCGGGCATTTCCTTTTCTGCAATTTCTATCTCTTTCCTTCCAAATTCGGCTAATTGTATATCAGCTACTTTATAATTTAGTTTTTCTTTCACGGCTACAGTCATTTCTTATTTTTTCTATTAAATAATCATTCAAAAAAACTTCGCAAAATTAATAAATTATGCGTAATAACGGGGTGGTTCTGATATTGCCGGATGGTTACTTTAATTTCCCAAATCGGAAATGAACTTGATCCTCATCAAACGGATGTCTTCTTCGGAGTATTCATCCTCGCCCAGTTCATTCAGCGCTTTTTCGATGGAGTCATCGTGCGATTCCCTGAAATAATCAAATACTTCATCCTGCCTGTCTTCGTCGAGGACGTCATTCACATAATAATCGATGTTTAGTTTTGTCCCTGAATTGACAATGGCTTCCACTTCGGATAATATCTCCTTCATATCCATTCCAAGGGCGTCGGCAATATCGTCAAATGCAATTTTCCGATCGATGTTCTGGATAATGAATACTTTGTTTTTCGATTTGTTGGCGACCGATCGCACGACCATATCTTCGGGTCGCTCGATGTCGTTTTCTTCGACATATTTTTTGATGATTTCCACAAATTCTTTCCCGTACCGGCGGGCTTTTCCCTGTCCTACCCCCTGGATGTTCTGCAATTCTTCCAGCGTAACCGGATACTGGATCGACATGTCGGCCAGCGAAGGATCCTGAAAAATAACAAAAGGCGGGAGGTCATGTTTTTTCGCAATTTGCTTCCGCAGGTCTTTTAAAATGCCGTAGAGTTGCGGATCGCCGCTGGTTGCCCCGGAAGGCGCCCCGGAGATGATCCCCGAATCTTCTTCTTCCTGGTAATCGTGGTTTCTGACCAGCATAAAACTGTTCTCTTTCTGAAGGAATTCATGTCCTTTTGGTGTGACTTTCAGCAGTCCGTAATTTTCAATATCCTTGCTTAATAAGCCAGCCACAATCGATTGCCGAAAAACAGCATTCCAAAACCGTTCGTCATGATCATTCCCTGAGCCAAAAGATTCGAGAGTGTAATGTTTAAACGACTTAATGGCGGCTGTTTTATTTCCGATAAGGATATTGGCAATGTGGTCGGCCTTGTATTTTTCGTTCACCTCCAGAATCGCAGTCAGGGCACGTGCCACTTCGTCGCCGGCTTCAATTTTCTCTTTCGGGTTGAGGCAGTTGTCGCAGTTGCCACAGTTTTCGTGTTCATAATTCTCCCCAAAATAGTTGAGTAAAATAATGCGCCGGCAAATGGCGGTTTCGGCATACGAAACGGTGTCGAGCAACAGTTGTTTTCCGATTTCCTGCTCAGCAACCGGTTTCCCGTGCATAAATTTTTCGAGCTTCTGAATGTCTTTGTAACTGTAAAAAGTGATGCATTTCCCTTCGCCCCCGTCGCGACCGGCCCGACCAGTTTCCTGATAGTAACCTTCCAGGCTTTTGGGAATATCGTAGTGGATCACAAACCGCACATCGGGCTTGTCGATTCCCATTCCAAAGGCAATGGTTGCAATCATAACATCTACCTCTTCCATCAGAAACTTGTCCTGGTTTCCCGACCTGGTGGCTGCATCCATTCCGGCATGATATGGCAGTGCTTTAATTCCGTTAACCTGAAGGGTTTCGGAAAGTTCTTCCACTTTTTTCCGGCTCAGGCAATAGATGATCCCCGACTTCCCTTCATTCTGTTTGATGAATTTGATGATTTGGGTTTCGGGCTTGATTTTGGGCCTGACTTCGTAATAGAGGTTGGCACGGTTAAATGATGCTTTAAAAACTTTAGCGTCAAGAATCCCGAGATTTTTTTGGATATCGTGTTGAACTTTTGCTGTTGCCGTTGCCGTTAAGGCAATGATGGGCGAATTCCCGATTTCTTCAACAATGGGTTTTATCCGCCGGTACTCTGGCCTGAAATCGTGCCCCCATTCTGAAATACAGTGTGCCTCATCGATAGCATAAAACGATATTTTAACTTTTT
>CAZHKI010000329.1:0-4901 GCA_964533365.1 uncultured Maribellus sp.
GGTTTCTGCCACGCGGGTTGGCGAAAAATCGCCGTTCAGCTATTCCACCGTTTCGAAAGATGAAATTGCCGCGCGGAACCTGGGCCACGACATCCCGTACCTGCTGCAAATGACACCGTCGTTTGTGGCCACCTCCGATGCCGGGGCTGGTGTGGGCTACACCAATTTCCGCATCCGCGGCACCGACCTGAACCGGGTCAATGTAACGGTAAACGGAATCCCGCTGAACGATGCCGAGTCGCACGGGACCTGGTTTGTCGATCAGCCCGATTTGGCCTCGTCGCTCGAGAACATCCAGGTACAGCGCGGAGTGGGGACTTCCACCAACGGCGCTGCCGCGTTTGGCGCCACCCTGAACCTGCAGACCAACACGCTTGAAAAAGATGCCTATGCCGGTTACAAAACCGCAGCAGGTTCATTTAACACGTTTAAAAATACCGTTTCGGCCGGAACGGGTTTGCTCGACGGAAAATTTACGCTCGACGCCCGGCTTTCCAAAGTTTCGTCCGACGGATTTATCGATCGCGCCTTTTCCGACCTGAAATCGTTTTTCGTATCGGGCGGGTATTATTCCGAAAATTCAGTCATAAAAATCAATGTATTTTCGGGGCTGGAAGAAACTTACCAGTCGTGGAACGGAGTCCCGTCGGTACGGTTGAACGACGACTGGGAAGGGATGCAGCGGTATGGCGACCACTGGCTTTATTCAGAAAAAGAAACACAGGAAATGATCCAATCCGGCAGCCGCACCTACAACCTTTACACCTACAAAAACCAGGTGGACCATTTTCAACAGGATCATTATCAACTGTTCTTTTCGCACAAATTCAGTCAGGCGCTGAACTTCAACCTGGCAGGCCATTACACGCACGGCAGCGGGTATTACGAAAACTACAAAGCCGATCAGGATTTTGCCGATTACCGGCTGGATTACCCGGTTGTGGGTTCCGAAAGAATTGAATCGACCGATTTGATTACAAGGAAATGGCTTGACAATGATTTTTACGGGCTGACCTACTCTCTGAGTTATAAAAAAATGAACAGCGACTTAACGTTGGGCGGGGGCTGGAATACCTACGACGGCGACCATTTTGGAAAAATAATCTGGGCAGAATATCTTTTCGGGGCAGAAAAAGATCAGGAATGGTACCGCGGGACCGGTTTAAAAAAAGATTTTAATGTTTTTGCGAAGTACAATCACCAGTTGGGCGAAAAGGTAAATTTATATGCCGACGCCCAATACCGCCGTATCGATTATTCGATAACCGGAATCGACGATGACCTCCGGGATATTGCACAGGATCACACTTTCAATTTTTTCAATCCGAAACTGGGGATGATGTACCTGCCGGCCGCCAACCAAAAGCTGTACCTTTCGTACGCAGTTGCCAACCGCGAGCCCAACCGCGACAACTATGTGGATGCCGACCCGGCGGGTAAACAACCGGTACACGAAACCCTGCGCAACTGGGAAACGGGCTATTCCTTTCAGTCGTCGGATTTTACCGCCGGAGCCAACTTCTATTACATGGATTACAAAAACCAACTGGTACTCACGGGCAAAATCAACGACGTGGGCGCCCCGGTAATGATTAATGTTGACAACAGTTACCGCGCCGGGCTGGAACTGCAGGGTGGCTTGAAAATTTCACGGTTGTTGTTGTGGAACGTCAATGCCACCTTCAGCCGGAACAAAATCAAGAATTTTACAGAATATGTGGATAACTGGGACGAAGGCGGACAGACAGCCTTTGATTTGGGAACAACCGACATCGCCTTTTCTCCGGCTGTGATTGCCAACAGCCAGTTGATTTTTTCACCGGCGAAAAACGTCAGTTTCAGCCTGGGTTCTTCGTATGTGGGCAAACAGTTTATCGACAATTCATCGAACAAAGATCGGATTTTGGAAGCCTATTTTGTAAACAACCTGAAAGTGGGGTACTCATTTAAAACTTCACTGTTCAACGAAATCACCCTGCATTTACAGGTAAACAACGTGCTGAACGAAGAGTATGAATCGAATGCCTGGGTTTACTCTTACATTTATGAAGGAGAGCGGTACAAAATGGACGGTTATTTTCCGCAGGCAGGGAGACATTTTATGGCCGGCATCGATGTGAAATTCTGATTTCCGGAATCAATATTTAAAAAGCGGGGTACATGAAAATTAAATGTGCCCCGCTTTTTTTTAGGCTTCACTGACTAATGGAAGAGAAACCTGGAAACAGCTTCCTTTATCCACTTCGCTGGTTACGCTGATTTGCCCTCCATTCAGTTCGGCAAAATCCTTGCACAAAATCAATCCCAAACCGGTTCCGGGCTCGTGGTTGGTTCCCGGCCTCGACTGAGTGGCATCAATTTTAAACAGCGAGCCCAGTATTTCCGGTGGAATACCAATTCCGTTATCCTGAACTGTGAGGTGAAAATAACCATCAGCCCGGCGGCCGGAAATCAAAACACTCCCCTTTTCCGGGGTAAACTTAATCGCATTGCTAAGCAAATTGTTGATGACTATCTGAATTGATTTTTTATCGACAAAAACCACTTCGCCATTGACGTTGCTGTTATCGATTACAATTTTTTTATGCAGCGCCAGGTTTTGATGAACATCCACACATTCCTTTACCAGTCCGGCAATGTTACAGGGTTCTTTTTCCAAAACAATTTTGCCCCGCTGAATGATGGACCAGTCGAGCAGGTTTGCCAGCAAATTGTCGGTTGCCTGAGCTGATTCCCAGGTAAGCCGAATCATCTGTAACCGATCGGCTTCGCTCAGACGATGGTATTCCGAACTCAGGATTTCCAGTGAACCCAGTATTGAATTGAACGGATTTCGCAGGTCGTGGGCAAGTATGGAAAAGAACTTGTCTTTCGACTGGTTCAGTTTTTCAAGTTCCTTCGATTTCAGTTGAATTTCTTCGTTTTTAGCTGTCAGCAAAACGTTGATCTTCCTGTTCTTTTTCATTCTCCTGTAAACCAAAGCAATAAAACCGGTCACCCAAAAAAGAATAATCAGGAGTAAAATCTGCTGCGTTTTTTGCTTTTGAATGGTCAGCGATTTGATTTCATTCTCATTTTTCAGTAACTGGTTTTCGTTTTCAGCCACATCAAAATCGTACTTCGCCTGAATTTCTGCTATTTTCCCTGTACTTTGTATGTTGAAAAGCGAATCGTTAAAAATTTGATACATTTTCTGGTTCGCCAGCGCCGATTTATAATCCTTCACCTGTTCGTAGGCAGAGGCCAGCAGTTGATACAATTCAACATGGTGTATCGAAAAATTATATCTTTTCGACAAATCCAATGCCTTTTCAGCATACTGGATGCTTTTCCGGAATTCGTTCGTCTGATAAAACAGATTGGCCATATTGTACAGGGTGTAAACTTCCTGGTCGGGCATATTTTTTATGGCCGGGTTGTCCAGTCCGGCCTGATAACACTCCATCGCTTTGTCGAATTGTTTTTCCTGCTGGTAGAGTTCACCAATGTTGACCATTATCCCGCATACTGTCCGTTCATCTTTCATTTGCGTTGCAATTTTGAGCGCTTCTTCCAGATAATATCTTGATTTTGAAATATCTCCCTGAGAAAAATAAATTGCTGCCAGATTGTTGAAAATGGTGCTTTTGGTGTAATTAAAACCTGTTCTCTCGGCAATACCAACCGCTTTCAGGTAATATTCGACAGCTTTTTCGTTTTGATTGATCCGCCCGTACAACGAACCGATGTTAATGATCTTGGTAAGCAACCTTTCGTTTTCGCCGTATTTTTCCTGAATTCTCAGGCTTCGGATGAAATAATCAACCGATTTAGGCACATCGGAAAAATAATAGTATGAACCCAATGCATCATAGCAATCCGCAATCAGTATCGAATCATTTAACTGGATTGCCTTTTCGAGGGTTGGCTCCAGCAGGGGAAGCACTTCGGGAAAACGGCTGCCGGCGATTTTAATTTTTGCCATCAAAAGGTTGCCGGCAATATTCAGCGAGTCGTTTTTATTCTCTTCGGAATAACGAATGGTTTCGGCACAATGCTTTTCTGCCAGTTCCACATTCGATCTTTTGGTTTCCACCCGGCCCAGGCTCAGGTGATGTTCAGCAACCGATTTCGGGTCATCCAGTTCCTGCGCGAACGAAAGGGACTGCTGATAAAAATAAGCTGCTGAATCCAAATCAGTCAGCTCATAATTTCTGCCCAGTTGTGCCGAGATGAGCATCATTTGCTGAGGTTCTTTCAACAAGGAAAGCCTCTTTTTCATACTGTCAATATCTTTGCTGTTTTGTCCGGTTACATTTGTACTCAATATTTCAAGTGCCACGAACAAAAAAATGGGAAGGACCAGGAGTAAACAATTCAATTTTTTCATGTTTTAAAAATAAAAAAAATCAGGCAGAATGTTTCCCAAATCCGTTTATTTTCAGATGCATTTCAACACAATTAATACACTGAAATATAAAGGAAAACCTAGGTAATAATTTCAGAACAGGATAAGTTACTCCAGCACCACTTTCCCTTCTATTTCGACAAGCAGTTTTTCACGGCAGATATCGGCAATGATATACACCACGGGAAGATTGCCAAAATGGGTTTTGAATGTTTTTTTGATGATGGGGAAATCTTTCCTGCGCTTGACATAAACCCGCGCATGGCCATATTTTGCGTTCATGGATTCATTGCTGATTTTTTCCAGTGCTTCAGGCGAATATAGGCGCAAAATATTTTGAATGGTTATTTTGGTTTGTTCTTCCGGGTCGCCGGCGCCAACTGTTTTTTCGCCAACAATAGCAGCCGTTCCCGAAATGAAAATCTGCTTTTTCCCGAACAGCTCGAAGTAGCGGGCCCGTTCGAATTTAGGCGTGGTTTTATTTATACAACCTTCGCCCACCAGCACATCGTTG
>CAZHKI010000330.1:0-4827 GCA_964533365.1 uncultured Maribellus sp.
GCATCCACTGGGTCATGTTATAAGCGCCAACCCGCTCGATAACCAACCGGTCGCCGGTTTTTACATGAGGAAAGTTTATGGCGTCGCGCACCACATCAATGTTCATACAAAGTGGTCCGTAAATGGTGGTATCTTCCACGTATTCTGAAACTTCCTTACTCGGGTAAACACCCAGATTGTACCAAAACGAGGTAAACAGCAGGTTCACACCGGCATCGATAACCATGGTGCGACGGCCCAGGGTTGAACGTTTGTTGGCCAGCACAGTGGTCAGCAAATTACCGGCGTCGTCAATCAGGGCGCGGCCGGTTTCGAGGAAAAGGACGGGCAGATTTTCGTGCGGAATTTCAGACGAAATGATGGCGTTTGAAATGGCTTCAGCATAATCATCGAACGACGGACAGGTTTCAGAGCCCGGCATGTACGCGCCTTTTAGCGTATTTCTCGAAGCAAAACCACCCCCTAAATCGATATATTTTAACCAGTAATCAAACTTCCGGTGTGTGGCCATATACAGGTTCGATAATTTGGAAGCGGCTATGGCATATGCCGAAGTTGACATGATGTAGGTGCCGATATGGGTGTGCAGCCCAATCAATTCAAGGTTTTCGGCTAACATAATTCGGTTAATGGCATTCCAGGCTTCGCCGTTTTCGTAGTTGAACCCGAAGCGGTCCCACATGGGGTAAATGCCGGTATCCATATTAATTCGGATGGCAACCCTCGCTTTTTTGCCCAGTTTGCGCGTGGTTTCTATTAAAAGATACAGTTCATCAAAATGGTCGATGTGGATGCAGGTGTTGTGGTTGATGGCCAGTGTTAAATCTTCTTCCGATTTCTCGGGGCCGTTAAACAAAATTTGTGATCCTTTAGCACCCAACGAAAGCGCCTTTTCGAATTCAAAGCCGGAAACCACTTCGGCCCACGAGCCTTCGTCGTGAAAAATGCTGCAAACCGCATCGAGGTAATTGGTTTTGTACGACCAGGCAAATTGCACTTTCGGGTAACGGGTTTCAAAAGCCTGACGGGCTTCGCGGTAGGTTTCCCGGATCGTTTTCTCTGACATGACAAACAGCGGCGAACCGTATTTGTCCATCAATTCATCCACTGAAATCCCATCGATTTGAGATACAATTTTTTGCTTCGTGGGCAACCCGAATTTATTGGGTATCCCCGCAGTTATTCTGCTGATAAGCGGTTTTTCGTATTTCAGTTTTTCCATTGTTTTGTGTTTTTATTTTTCAGATTTGGGCTACGCTCCATCTGAGAGTCATTCTGAACGTAGTCAAAGGATGGTCTTCAAATTTCTTTATTCATTGAAATAGCAGCAAATTTTTCCAGATCCACAATCATGTCGTACGAATATCGCACAAACATTTTTCCAATTTTGTACGAAGTCATGGGTTTTACATCCCACCCGAGGGCAAGTTTTATGAGTGCATCCGGAATGTTTTGACCGGCTCCCACTGCAAGATAAACCCAAGCTGGTATCCGCGGATTGATTTCAATCAGGTAGTATTCGCTGTTGCCGGTTTTAATCAGTTCCAGTTCCATCCCACCTTTCCATTTGGTTTTCTGGATAATCATCCGGGTGAGTTCCATCATTTTCTCGTCGGCCAGGGTAATTCCGCCCCAGGCTTTTCCTTTATCGGTAATGTATTGTTTGCGCATGGGTACGGCGGCAATGGTATTTCCTTTTCCGTCGCCCAGTGCAATCACATTTACCTCGGTGCCTTTTACAAATTCCTGTGCAATTACCGGCAAACCCCATTTAGCGGCCAGTTTATGAAAAGCCTGTTTCACCTGTTCTTCGTTGGCGGCTACATACGCATCGTAAAACTGCCCCTTAATCATTACCGGGTAATCAAATTTATCCTCAATTTCCTTAATCTGGCTAAAGCTCCCGAGGTTAATACTGCCCGGAACCTTCACTCCATATTTTTTACCATATTCAGGGAGTTTGTCTTTTTCCCGTTCCTGAAACTGTTTCAGCGAGGGTAAAAATGTGTGGATTCCTTTGTCGAGCAGACGCTGTTCGTTCTTCATAAACGAAAACAATTCAGCATCGAAATTAGGAATAAGCACATCGATTTTTTCCTGCTGGTGAATGTGCTCAATGCGTTCAATCAGTTCGTCAGAACCACTTGACGGATAGGGAATCTGAAAAATACGGTCGCACAATCCTTCCATGTAAATGCCCGGTTCGAGGTTTTCGTAAACCAGCCCGATAACGCGTACCTCAAAATCTTCGGATTCTTTTACGCCACGAATAAATGGAACGCCCGGGCCCGGATTATCGGTGTTGTTCAGCCCGGTTACTGCTAACGTAATTTTTTGTTTTGCCATTCTCCGGTTAATTAAAATTCATCGGATCATCCTGAATAATAATTTGATGATATTTGAGCAGGGCACAAAATTCATAAAAGTCCTTTTCAAAAGTAAGGTCGTCCACATCGTATTTTTTGAGTATCTCATTTTTCAGTGTTTCAAAATCCATTTCAGCCTGAATGTTTCTAATCAACACCAGTCCAAACGGGTTCAGGTTGAACGAATCGCCGGTTTTTGAATTAAAAACAAATCCGTTATCGCTGATTTTTATTTCATCGGTTATCTTCATCTCTCTGTATATTAAATAAACCTGAATTTACGCACAAATATTTCAGTAATCCATCTTTTCATCTGAAATATTGAATTTTGACACCTACTCACCAAAAAACTTGTGCCGGGCATAACTTTTTCTACGGCATTTGTTTGTTTTTAAATCATCAATTCTGAATTACTTTTTATCAATAAAATGTTTTGTTTAATTTTGGCACTAATCTTGTTTTCACACGAAACAAATAATCAGTTCTCATTTAAAACTAAAAGTCATGAAAACAACTACAGCCATTTTATTTTTGCTTACAGCAGTATTGGTAACCTCGTGTGAAGGCCCGATGGGCCCTCCCGGACTGGATGGTCTGGACGGTCTGGACGGTGACAATATGATTGGAACCGTTTTCGAAATCGAGGGAGATTTTACTCCCCAAAACAATTATATGCTGTATTATCAGTTTCCCTCCAATTTTGAAGTTTATGATGGCGACATCGTTTTGGTCTATATTCTCTGGGAACTTTCGGGAGGAAAGGATGTGTGGAGGCTTTTGCCGCAAACCGTGGTTCTGGATGACGGGATTTTACAATATAATTTTGATTATACCCTTGACGACGTTCAGATTTTCCTGGAAGGCACCACTGATTTCAATCAACTACTCCCGGCAGAAACCAACGACCAGGTATTCAGGATAGCTGTTTTGCCGGCTGCATTTGCCCAAAACAAATCCATTGATGTTACCGATTTGAATGTTGTCATGAAATCGTTGAATGTCCCGTTAAATTCGGTGGAAAAAATGGAGTTGTCTGTCCCGCTGGAAAAATAAACCAGATAGCATATATTAGAAAGAAAACCATTCTGCTCCGGAGCAGGATGGTTTTTTGTTTTCAATGCATAATCCATAAAATTTATTTTAACTTTCAGGCGTGAAAAACAAAAACTTTTTACTATGAAAAAATATTTAATTGCAGTAGTGCTTATTTTTATGATTTTTAACCTGAAAGCCAAAGATTATACCGTAACATCACCTTCGGGAAACCTGACAGTAAAAATTTCAGTGAATGAGGACATTTCATATTCTGTTTTATTAAACGGATCTGAAATTATTGCCCCTTCCAAAATTTCAATGACGCTCGAAAACGAAATTTTAGGTAAGAATGCCAAAGTACAAAAGGCAAAAACGGTTTCGGTAAATTCGGAAATTACACCGGTTGTTCAGCGTAAATATTCGAATATAGCCGATGTTTATCAACTGCTGACCCTTTCATTTAAAAACTACAGCCTTCATTTCAGGACCTACGACGAAGGTGTGGCCTACCGTTGGGAAGTGACCGCCAAAGCGCCTTTTAAAGTAGTGAGCGAACAGGCCACGTTTACTTTCCCTTCCGACTATAACATTTGGTTTCCCGAAGAAGAAAGTATGTTCTCGCATCAGGAACGGTCGTATAAATACGTAAAACTCTCAGAAATCACACCCGGACGGTTTGGTTCGACAGGAATGCTGGTTGACTGTGCCAACAACGTAAAAGTTTACATTTCGGAATCGGCTTTAATCGATTACCCTGGAATGTTCCTTCAGGGTTCGGCCGAAAACAAAAATGCATTGTCCGGAAAATTTCCCGGTGTGGTTTTGGAAACAGAACAACGCACCGACCGCGATGTGGCGCCGGTAAAATATGCCAATTATATTGCCGAATGTAACGGCGCCCGTACATTTCCGTGGCGTGCACTGCTGATTACCGAGAACGATGCCGCTCTGGTGCAGTCGGAACTGATTTACAAACTGGCGCCCGAAAATGTTCTGGAAGAAACCAACTGGATAAAACCCGGAAAAGTCGCCTGGGACTGGTGGAACGCCTGCAATGTGTACGGTGTGGATTTCAAATCGGGAGTGAACAACACAACCTACAAATATTATATTGATTTTGCTTCGAAATACGGGCTGGAATACATTATCCTCGACGAAGGCTGGTACCACCTCGACAACATTATGCATGTGGTTGACGACATTGACGTAAAAGAACTGGTCGATTATGGCAAGCCAAAAAATGTGGGTGTTATTCTTTGGGTGGTCTGGAAAGCCCTCGACGATAAACTGACCGAAGCGCTCGACCAGTTTCAGGCCTGGGGCGTAAAAGGGATTAAAATCGATTTTATGCAGCGCGACGACCAGTGGATGGTTAATTTCTATGAGAAAATTGCGCAGGAATGTGCCAAGCGCCACCTTTTGGTCG
>CAZHKI010000331.1:0-958 GCA_964533365.1 uncultured Maribellus sp.
TTGCTTCCGAATGTAGTGGATGCGCTCAGGGAGGCGGCTCTTTCCACTGGCAGCGGTTTTTGGAACATGTACGAAGCCATGGGTGGCCAGAACAGTATGCCCTCGTGGGTGAATGCCCAGCCGCAACTGGCCGGCCCCGATTATGTACATTTCACCTCCCGCGGTGCAAAATTGGTAGGTAATATGTTTTATAACGCCCTTATTTTTGAATACAATAAAACCACCGCCGGAACCCAGCCATGAAAAAAAATGTATTCATTTTGTTTTTTGTTTTTCTGGCTGGATTTATTTCTGCACAGGACGATGGGTATTTCTATCATATCAATCCATACAATTTCGTCCGTAACGATTTGAATGAGTTGCATCTCTTTGGCAGCGACCCATATTCAGAACGGTTTTTTGACAAACTGGATAACCTGCTTCGTACTGGTGAAGGCCGAATCAATGTGGTACATATTGGCGGATCGCACATCCAGGCTGGTACTTTTTCGGGGCAAATCCGGTCACGGCTGCAAACCCTGAACGGGGAAATGAATGCCGGTTGGGGTTTTATGTTCCCATACCGGATTTCGCGTACCAACACGCCATTTGGTTACTGTATCCGTTTTTCGGGGAATTGGCTGGGATGCCGCAATGTGGAGCGGAAGAAAACCTGTACACTTGGAATAGGCGGAATTTCGGCCACAACCCGCTCGTCTCAGGCCGATTTAACCATACATCTGGAAGAAGAAAATAAACTCGACTACCGGTTCAATAGCGTGAAGATTTTTTATGAGAACACGGATGATAATTATTCGATAGCTGTTGACAGCAGTTTGCTGAAGAACAGAACGGATGGCGATGGTTTTACCGAGTTTGAACTGAAAGGGCATGTTGACAGTTTAAAAATATCGTTTCAAAAAGACGGGGAAGGAGAGGGAAGTTTTACCCTTTTCGGGATAACCACCGAATCGGCCCC
>CAZHKI010000331.1:968-4826 GCA_964533365.1 uncultured Maribellus sp.
ACGGATTTTTGTATCATAGTATCGGTATCAATGGTGCAACTGTTCCCGCATTTTTACGTTGCCAGCTTTTTGAAAAACAACTATCCCAACTGAAACCCGACCTGGTGATTTTGGGGCTGGGAATCAATGATGCCTACACCCGTCGGTTTTCGAAAGATCAATTTGAAGAAAATTACAGCGAACTGATTCAAATCATCCGAAAGTCTTCCCCTGGAACGGCTATTATTTTAACCACCAACAACGACAGTTACCTTTACAGGCGTTACATTAACAAAAACGGTGAAAAAGTAAAAGAGAGCATGTTTTCGCTGGCCCAGCAATTCCACACCGGCGTGTGGGACATGTATTCGGTGATGGGGGGATTAAATTCGGTGGTGTTGTGGGAAAAAAACAATCTGGCCCAACGCGATCGCGTTCACTTTACCCGCGAAGGCTATTTGTTGCTCGGCGACTTGTTTTTCACGGCGCTGATGCAGAATTATGAACGCTGTTTTCAAAAAAAATATTCACAAACCCAGTTAATACATCAGTAAATTGGATATCTTCAGTCAAATACAATTCACGCAGGTTCTTCGCGATATATTTTTATACAACGAAGTATCTCCACTTATTTTTACCCGTTTCTTTTTCTGGGCTTTTTTTGCTGTGGTTTTAGCGATTTATTCGTTGGTTTACAAAAGCCGGAACCGCAGCCTGCGGGCCGGATTTTTATTTCTGGCCAGCTTGTTTTTTTATTACAAATCGAGCGGCTTTTTCTTTTTTATCCTGCTGTTCAGCACTGTAATCGATTTTTATATCGGGAAATGGGTTTATCAGTCGAAAAAAGAAATTACCAGAAAATTGCTGATTGTCGTTAGTGTTGTAATTAACCTTACGTTGCTGGCTTATTTTAAGTATTCCTATTTTTTTATCGACAGTGTGAACCAAATGCTGGGGACCGATTTTCAGGTGGTCAATCACCTGGCCAAATGGGCAAACGAAGCCACCGGAACTCATTTTAGTGTGAACCAGATTTTATTGCCGGTCGGGATTTCTTTTTTCACTTTCCAAACCATCAGTTATTCGGTTGATGTTTACCGCGGCGAAACCGAGCCGGTAAAAAACCTGATTGATTTTGGTTTTTATGTCTCATTCTTTCCTCAATTGGTGGCCGGCCCAATTGTACGTGCATCAGGATTTATAAAACAAATCTACGAAGATTTTCATGTCTCGAAACAAGAATTTGGGTGGGCTGTTTTTATGATTCTGAAAGGTTTAATTAAAAAGATTTTTATTGGTGATTATATTGCTGTGAATTTTATCGACCGCGTGTTTACGGCGCCGTTATCGTATTCGGGATTTGAAAACCTGATGGCGCTTTTTGGTTATTCACTGCAGGTTTACGTCGATTTTTCGGGTTACACCGACATCGCCATCGGTGTGGCGCTGCTGATGGGATATCGTCTGCCACAAAACTTTAATTCGCCCTACAAGGCAAAAAATGTGGGCGAATTTTGGAAGCGCTGGCACATGTCGCTCTCGTCGTGGCTGAAAGATTACCTCTACATTCCGATTGGCGGAAACCGGAATGGTTCTGTATTTAGTTACATCAGTCTTGGAATTATACTTGCCATTGTTGTATTATTAGCTGGTAAAATCATCCTGGTTCCGGTTTTTGCAGGGATTGTTATCATCACCATTATTCTTGCCCGCATTTTTCCGGGAATTAAAAAAAGCATCAATACCAACCTGAACCTGATGCTGACCATGCTTTTAGGAGGATTGTGGCATGGCGCTTCGTGGCAGTTTATTATTTGGGGCGGATTAAACGGAGTCGGGTTGGTGTTTTATAAATTCTGGCGAAAAATAAGTCCGTGGGAAAAGCGGAATGGTTGGTTAATTAATATCTGGAAAATTACCGTAACTTTTTGTTTCATCACTTTTACCCGGGTTTTTTTCCGTTCCGAATCGATGGAAGTGGTTGACGGAATGATGCACCAGATAATGAACAATTTGACATTCGGAATAATTCCTCAGGTTTTGGTGGCCTATAAATGGGTTTTTATCGTCATGCTTTTTGGCTTTGTCATTCACTGGATCAGCGAAAAATGGAAAGAAAAAATCACCGACTGGTTTATTGCTGCCCCGCTTTGGTTAAAGGCAGTTATATCGGCAGTTGTGGTCATTTTTGTCTATCAATCCATTTCTTCGGATATGCAGCCGTTTATTTATTTTCAGTTTTGACAAAGTTCATTTAAATTCGAGAGGTTGCGGGGCAATTGGTTCAAAGCTGTAAAATTTCTTTTTCTGCTGTTCGTGAATAATGAATCCGGCAAAACTCATGTTTTCGGGTGGAAATGGATAAAAAGCAAGTCGTAGCTGGAGTGTTCTGAAAACAAGGCTTTCGTTGTGAAGCCGAAGTCCCATTCCGAATCCACTGTAGTAGTTTTGGGTGAAAATCAATTTTTTGTTTGAACCGATTATGCCCAAATCAGCGAAACCAAAAACGGCCATCCGGAAACGGTAAAACTCACGCCTGAGGTATAATACATATTCCAAATCGATACTCAACTTTTGTTTGCCGGTGATATTTCCGGCTGTAAATCCCCGGACATCTTCCTTTTTAACCAAATCGAGGTTTTCAATATCGAACCTTCGGATACCCAGCATATAGTTTGATGTAACAAATAATCTGAATTTATTTTCTCCAGTATTGATTTGCCTCGAGATAAAATTCAAATCTCCCTGGATTTGTCCCTGTTCATAGAATGTTCTTCTGAAAAATCCTGAAATTCCTGCAGAAAGGTAAAGGTACCCCTCCCGATTAGGCATCAGGTTTCCGTTCGAAAAAAGTAAATGCAGGTAATGCCGGTCGCCAAATTCATTGGCATCGTAACCATACACCAGTTCATTTTTAAATCCTTTCGGAATATCTTCAGTAATTCCGTAGCTATACACCAGTTGATCCTGTATGAATTTTCGTTGTGAAAAAGTAATTCCGGCCAGATAAAAAGTATTGTTTGAGAAATATTGATTCTGGGAAGGATCAGGTTCCGGGCGTTGTTGAAACGTGCGGTTATAAATTCCCGCAGAAATAACCATCTGGATATTTGGGATTTTATCGGGTTTTATCAGAAAACTTTTTCCTCCCCAGCCGCTGATATATGAAAAACTTAGCGGTTCAGGAATTTGAAAGGCCAAATCTTCCCGAATTCTGTCGGTACGGTACATTCGTAAGGCCGATGCTCCGTACGCCCATTTAACGGTTGGTGTAATAAACGGTTTGCCGAGTAAAAATGAAAAACCTTCTTTCTGGAAGGTATTCATATAACCAGCTGAAATATCGATAAACTTTCCACTGATGTTGTTTATTTTGTAAAAAGTTTCGAGGCCCATATAAGGCTGACGTTTAACATGTCCAACAAAACGAAATGAAATTTCATGCCCGACGCCAAAAATATTTTGATTATATATTTCAAGATCAGCTGATTTTGTGCCGTTTACCCCTCCGGATGCGCCCAGCGAGAACCTGTCTTTTGTAATGACATGAATTTTAACCCCGTTTTCAGTGGTTTGATCTTGTTCCAAAACAAAACGTACGTCGTTGATATAAGGCAGGGAGCGGATGATACGTTCATTTTCATAGAGCACATCAGGATTAATTTTATCGCCTGTTTTAAAGATTAACAGCTTTTCGATGGTATGTAAATTCGATTTGGTGTGGAGGGAATTGGCCGTTCGCTCAATCCAGCTTTTTGCTTTTTTTGAAGTGTCTTCCAATGTTGGCCCAAATACTTCCAGCGGGATAATATCAATTTCTGTAATTATTTTTCCTTCCATAGAAGAATAATAATGTAACGTTTCCGATTGTTTATCTAT
>CAZHKI010000332.1:0-4825 GCA_964533365.1 uncultured Maribellus sp.
CTCTTCCCAGCCCAGATCTTTATTCGGGAAATTTTTGGAGGCCTGACCAACCACTTTCTCCCCGTTAAATGAGTAATCAGCACCCGTAAGCAAGGCAACATGGGCATAATCTTCGCTAAATCCGTTATTCCCTGCTTTTCCCCAGCTTAATCGGACTTTTAAGTTGCTGAGCCATTCAACATCCGAGAGGAAATTTTCTTCAGAGATACGCCATCCCAATGAAGCAGAAGGGAATACCCCCCATTTTGTGTCTTTTCCAAAACGTGAAGAACCATCGCGACGGATACTTGCAGAAGCCAAATAGCGGTCCTTATAGCTGTAATTGAGCCTGCCAAAGTATGAAATCAAGGTATTTTTTGATTCCATTGTTTCTGTTGAACTTGCATTAATATCGATTGCATCGTTTAAGGTAGTAATGTAATCGGTTCCAAACCCCCCGGTTGAAGCCAGAGTGTAACTTTCAAACTTATTTAAACTGTATGAAAGCCCGGCAAGCGCTGATATATTATGGTTTTCATTAAAACTTTTATCATACGAAACGGTATTTTCATTCACAAATGTCTGACGGTTATACCCACTGTATTTTCCGCTGGCAACGCGTGCTGAAGGAGTACTTCCACTCACCCATGCCGGACGGTAAAATTTATACCGCTGATCGGTATTATCAAGGTTTACAGTTGACCTCAGTTTTAGTCCATCAATTACTTCATACTGGCCATATACTGTTGCCAGAGTCCGGAAAATCTTGGTTAAGCCTATTGTATTTTCAAGCATTCGTACGGGGCTATTCCTTGAATTACCATACGTTAACGTGGTATAATCGCCTGTATTCATGTTCAGACCGACTGATTCTTCCGTAATTGGCGGCATCCCAACAGCAACATGCAAAATATTATCTTTTCCTTCAACACCGGGATCATTTCCAACAGAATAAGACGGTGCGATATTGATTCCGGCAGTTACTTTTTTGTTGGGAGATACTTCAACATTGGCCCGAACCGAATAACGTTCGTAATCCACATTTTTAAAATAGGCCTGCTGGTTCAGATAATCGCCCGAAACAAAGTATTTTACACTTTCATTTCCTCCGTTTGCCGACAGCTGATAATTTTGGATCATGCCTTTCCTGAAAATTTCGTCTTGCCAATCCACCGGCTCATATTTGCCATACCCCGGCAGATCCCATTCGGGGTCCCACATCTGGTCACGGTTGAAACTGCCAACTTTTGCCAAACGAGTTGAATAATCGTCGCTTGCCTGGCGGTTTTGAGCCGTTGTCCCATTTGCCAGATAAGTATAGGTCATCACCTCTTTTGCCCGTTCAATCCATTCGTCTGTGTTTAAAAGATCCATTTTACGGTTGGGCTCATTCCAGCCTGTGTACATATTCAGGCTAATGGTTGGTTTGCCAATTTTTCCTTTTTTGGTCGTAATCAACACGACCCCGTTTGCTGCCCTGGAACCATAAATTGCAGCGGCTGAAGCATCTTTCAGTACCTGGATTGATTCAATATCGTTAGGGTTAATGTTGTCCAGAGGGTTTCCTGTTGCAAATCCTCCGGAAGAATTCTGTTGTGAGGTTTCCAGAGGGAATCCATCGATAACGTACAAGGGCTCGTTGTTTGCCGTAATAGAACCCGTACCGCGAATCTGGATACTCATTCCTTTACCGGGCATACCGGTGGTTTGTTTGACGTGTACCCCGGCCATTTGTCCAACCAGGGCCTGATCGATCCGCTGAACCGGCCTTTCGTCGAGGGCTTCTGCATTATACTGGGCGATAGCCCCGGTCACTGATGCTTTCTTCTGTGTTCCGTAACCTACGGCAACCACTTCTTCCAGTCCGATGGTTTCATCTTCCATTACCACATCGATCTGTTCTCTGCCGGCAACCACAATTTCCTGCATTTTCATCCCTACAAATGAAAACAGTAGCGTGGCATTTTCCGGGATATTGTTCAATGTATATTTTCCATCTGTATCAGAAACAGTACCGTTCGTTGTGCCTTTAATAACAACCGTGACTCCTGGCAAAAACATCCCGTCGGCCGACCGGATTGTCCCTGAGACTTTTCCGGCTTGTTGCCCAATCCGGTTGACCGGTGTAATAACAATCAGGTTGTTCCCCAATACGGAATAGGTACTTTCTGTTCCTTCCAACAGTTCGTCAAGAATTTCTTCCACTGACTTTTTATTACACTGTACCTTGTTGAACATTTTGTCTTTCAACAGTTCATCGTTATACAAAAAACGGAATTCGCTCTGTGATTCAATTACTTCAAAAACCTGCGATAAGGTTGCCCGTTGCAGGTTTAGCGACAACTTGGTATTCTGTGAATACGCAGTTGCAAAGACCTGAACAGAAGTCAAGACCAAAAACAGCAGTGTAAATTTCATAGTTATCAAGATTTTAATAAATCTTTTTTTATTCAAAAAGATTCCCCGTTCAAACTTTTTTTTCATAGTTTTGATTTACTTTTTTATTAATATTAAATGGATTTCCCGGTTGCCGGGAGACTCTGAAGCGGGGGATGCTGGAACATTTCCCGCTTTTTTCTTAAACAGTTTATATTTTAGTCATAGGCATTTTTGTTTAGTTAATTACTCCAGTCATGCTGGTTATTTAGCTTTTTTGCTTAATTCTGACTTCGTTTTTTTCGATTGTGAAAGTGAACGGCAATGACAAACTCAGGGCTTCTATTGCCTGTTCGATATTTTCATTTTCGAAAGTCCCGGTGTATTTTGATTCTTTCAGACTTTCATCTTCAATACTGATTTTCACATCGTACCAACGCTCCATTTTCCGAACAAGGTCTTCAAATCGTTCGCTTTTGAAAACCAGCCTATTATCTTTCCACGAGATCACGGGTTCCAAATCGATTTTTGCTGCAATATGCATCACCTGTTTTATTCGGGGAGCCACCCGGACCGAATCGACAGTTTTTTCGCTTCCTGTATCCTCTTTCTTTACTTCAACAACAGAGAATTTATCTTCCCCCTTTATCAACCGGGCCTGTTCGTTAGGCTTCAGGAGTACGGGTTCGATTATTTTGCTGCCTGATTCGCCGGTAATCGAGATTAATCCTTTTACCAGCGATGTCTCTACCACATTCTCGTCGCTGTATGCTTTTACATTAAAAATGGTCCCCAAAACCTGGATTTTAATTGAGGACGTGTGAACATTCAGCTTCCTGCTGGGATTGGGGTTTATATTGAAATAAGCTTCACCTTCCAGTGTCAAATCCACTTTTTTTCTTTTAAAATCGGAAGGATAGGTAAGTTTTGAGCCTGAATTCACCCAAACTTCGCTGCCATCGGGAAGCTCAACATGGGTTTTTGCCCCGTACGGAACATTGACACTTACAAATTCCTGCTTGCCGGGGAGGTATTTTTGAAGGAAAAAACCGATGCCAAAAGTTACTATCAGGACTGCTGCAATTTGAATGGCTTTAAATATTCTCCTGATTTTATGTTGTTTTTCGATAAAATGGCCGGTTTCCTTTTCAATGGTTTTATACATCAGTTTTTCCCATTCCTGGTCGGTTGATGCTTCTTGTTCAACCTGTTTATAATTGGCCGTTTCCCAAATGTCTTTAATAAGATAGAATAGCTTTTCGTTTTCGGAACTTGAATAAACCCATTTGAAGAGCTTGTTCTTTTGCTCTTCCGAAGTTTCTTTTTTCAGGTAGCTAATCGTCAGATTAATATAGATATGCTCTGTCTGCACTTTTTCCGTTTTGATATATGACAAACCGGGGCAAAAAAATACGTCAAGAAGGATAAGTGTTGTAAAACACTTTTTGGAGAAAGCTAGAAAAACAGCAATATATTACTTCGAAACACGCAGGATCATGCTAAAAAGAATGGTGGTTTTCCCGTTCAGTTTTTCCCGCAGCAAGTTCATCGCGCGGTAAATCTGCGTTTCGACCGAACGAAGGGGAATGCCAAGTTCTTCTGCAATTTCTTTGGTTTTCAGGTTTTCTAACCGGCTCATTTTAAACGGAATCCGGTAATGTTCGGGGAGTTGTTCGATGGCATCCATCACCTGCTGAAATTGTTCTTTTTCGATGAAGGTTTTCTGGGTATCATAAAATTCAATCTCCCGTTTCGCCCGTTCGATGGTTTCTTTCTGGAAACTGTTTTCGATTGCTTTGTGGTTGAGGTAATTCATACAATTATTTCGCACGCAGATGTACAGATACGAGTTAAGGTTCATAATTTCCCCTGAAAAAGGTTTTTTGTTCATGAGAGTGAGAAAAGCATCCTGTACGAGATCTTTAGCCACTTCTTTATCGTCGATAAACTTTAGAGCATAGAAAAAAAGGGGAGCATGCAATTGTTTGAAAATATGTTCCAGCAAAATCATTTCTGAATCTCCCTGAAACTTTCTGTTTTCCCTTCCCTTCTTTTCCATGCCTATGCCCTCATACCAATTAGTGGAATAATTATTCTTTAATTCCCAACTGGTCGAAAATAAAGGCGTATTCGAGGGCGGTATCATTGATCCACTGATATCGGCCCGAGGCGCCACCGTGCCCGTAATCCATGTTAATGTGGAAAATGAGCGGGTTGTTACCGGTTTTCATTTCGCGGAGTTTGGCCACCCATTTTGCCGGTTCCCAGTACTGAACCTGCGAGTCGTGCAAGCCCGTGGTAACCAGCATGGCAGGATAATTTTTGGCTTCCACATTATCGTAAGGCGAATACGATTTCATGTAGAAATAATAAACCGAATCCTTTGGATTGCCCCATTCGTCGAATTCACTGGTGGTAAGCGGAATGGATTCGTCGAGCATGGTAGTAACCACATCGACAAACGGCACAT
>CAZHKI010000333.1:0-4812 GCA_964533365.1 uncultured Maribellus sp.
TTTTCAACGATTTCGTCGAAATAGCCGGCCCAGTGGCGGGCAGGCCGGTATGCATGCCAGGTGTTGATATCGGTTGCCACATGATCCCAGTTGCAGGGCGAGTTGTCTTCCACCAGCCGCGTGGGGTCAAACAATTTGGTTTTATGGTACCAACTGCGCACCCATTCCTGGGGTTCCGGCATGTATTCATTATTTCCTTCGTCATTTTTACTAAACAGGCCCCAGGTTTCGTTAAAGAGAACCCACGAGAAAATGCTGGGGTGATTATAGTCGCGTTCGATTTCCTTTTCAGCAATGTATTCCCAGTTGGCTTTGGCAATGCTGTCGGGTTCGCCCCAGAAATTGGGGATGTCTTCCTGAATTAACAAGCCCAGCTTGTCGGCCCAGTAGAGTTTTCGCGGCATTTCGGCTTTGATGTGGATGCGCAGCCCGTTTAATCCCAGATCTTTGGCCCGCTGGATTTCTTCTTTCATAAACTGGTCGGAGGGGAACGTGTAAAATCCTTCGGGATGGTAGCTCTGGTCGAGGGTAAGTTTCATGTACAGCGGTTTATTATTGAGGGCCACATACTGAAAATCCTTGCCGGGGATTTCCACCGCCGAAATTTTTCGCATCCCGAAATAGGTGGACACTTCGTCGCCGGTTTTTTCGCCCGAAACACCGGCCAGAACTTCGTACAGGTAAGGATTTTCCAAATCCCAGAGTTTCATGTTTTCAACGGGGATGGTGAATGTTGCCGATGCTTCCCCGGCAGGTATTTCACTTTGAAAAGCGATGTTGTTTCCTTTTCCGGTTAATTGAAAGCGGAGCGCCGATCCAGCCTTTTCGGCCAGGTTTACTTCCACTGTCACTTCGGCTTTGTCGATATCGGGCGTGAACCGGATGTTCGTGATGTAGTTTTCCGGGCGGGCTTCAAGATAAACCGTTTGCCAGATTCCCTTGGCGTTTCCGTAATATTGTTTCCCCGACGGGCGGTTTTGAAGTTCTTCATCTTCCACGCGGACTACAAGATGGTTTTCTCCCTCAGTGAGATATTCGGAAATGTTAAAGCTGAACGGGACATAACCCCCCGAGTGGCTGCAAGCTTCTTTTCCGTTCACCCATACGGTGGTGTTAAAATCGCTGGCACAGAAAACCAGCCAGGTTTGTTTGCCCTGCCACTGTTTTTTATTTTTTACTTCGAACGTTCGGTAGTACCAGCCCACGTCCACTTTTGGCATTTCTATTTCGCTCAGCGGACTGGCCCACGAAAAGGGGACCAGGATTTTCTGATCGAAAAATTCTGCCTGGTTTTGCCAGTTTTCGGTTAATCCTACGTTGGCCGAATCGGCTTTAAACTGCCAGTAACCGTTCAGGTTTTGCCACACGGCACGTTCGAAAATGGGACGCGGGTGTTCAGGCAGCGGAATATTTTCCGGTTGTTTTTTGCAGGAAAATAGTGTTGCAATTAAAATGAATAATATAAACAGATGAGTTTTCATAATATGACTGATGAATAATTGATTTTGCAGGTAAAAATAAACATTTCGCGAGATATCCAAAATGTTTGTACTCCGGGAGAATAATAAAAAAAACCGTTACATTGGAATGCAACGGCCTGAATTTTTTTAAGAATGAAAGTAAATGAGACTCCTTATTTTGTAGGTTTCAGTTTTATATCCAGTTTGTTTTCTTTTGATGTGTTGGAGGTGATTTCGGCACATGCCTGGTAAGAAATGTAGGTGGCCACCACTTTGCACTCACCGGGTTTTACGTTGCTGAATGAAAAGTTTCCGTCAAAATCGGTGTAGGTTTTTAAATCGGTACCATCAATTTTCACTTCAACACCCACCAGCGATTCACCCGAGTTTTCGTCGGTAATGGTTCCCGCCAGCGCCACAGAGGCTGTGTTATCGGTGTTGTTTATCACTTTGGTTTCTTTTTCCCTGGCGTTTACAATCAGAACTGCGAGAAGCATTCCTATTATGAGTATTGATTTTTTCATACCTCTTATTTTTTCAATGTTACTATCGTGTAATTTTCGTAACTGAGCTAGTGCATTTATCTTGTTTCCCAACGGTATGGAACTCGCCAAAATAATGACTTTCGTGGGTGTTAAAGCTTTTTATCATGGCTCGTTTCATTTTCAGTAAAATTATAATATCAATTTTCTGATGGTAAAAATAGTAGGACACCATTACGCCGGGGTTAAAGAAATATTACAATTTGATTAAACGTTCTGTTAATATTTACGCTGGCTGATCAACGCGCCATTTTCGTCGTAGCTTTTCCAGACGCCGGATTTTTGTCCGTTTTTGTATTTCAGTTCGTAAATTAAAACTCCGTTGTCGTTCCAGATGAACCACTTTCCGTGTTTCAGCCCGTTTTTGTAACCGGCCACCGAAGTTTTCACCCCGTTTTCGTTGAACATGGTCCAGGTGCCGTGCATCCGATTGTTTTTGTATGAACGGATTTCGTTTAGCCGGCCATTTTCGAAGTAAATCCTGGAAATACCGTCTTTTTTACCGTTTACAAACCGGGCTTCCATTTTTACTTTCCCGGTTTCGTAATACGTACTGTAATCGCCGGAGTATAGTTGTGAATCCATGAAATACAGGCTGTCTTTTTCAATCAGGGTTTGGGTCGCTCCTGTATAAAACAAACCAAACAATAAACCCCATACTATTACTATCCTTTTCATTATTTCTCTTGAATTAGTGGATATTACTGCAAATGTAAAAAGTTGGACTAAACTGAAACTGTTTTTAACAAAGAATTGCAAAAGCCCCGGATTTTTCCGGGGCTTATAAGCCGGAGCGAACTCCGGCTTATGTTATAAACACTGCAATACGAACTGTTTTTCAATAACTTATTTTGATATCATTTTTAATGTTTGTGTATGGTTGCCTGCCATAATTTTGCCGAAGTACATCCCGGACGGCAGATTGCTGCCATCGAACGGGAACCGGTGCGTCCCTTCGGATAATTCGCCCTGTTGGAGATCGGCCACAACCACACCCGACATGTTCATCACGACAATCCGTACATCTGAAACTTCGTTCAGTTTCAATTCAATGTGAGTAGTGCCGTTAAACGGGTTGGGGTAATTGATAACGCTGAATTTTTTTGATTTTGCCAGCAGATCTTTAACTGGTGTAACTGCCCAGTACGAAGCATTAAAAACCGGTGACCCTGCCATTGGCTGGAAGTTGGGTGCTGTTTCGCTGAACGGGTCGGTGATTTTTGCATCGCTGCCTGCTGCCAGTACTTTATTTTTTTTGGTTGCTTCGAGGAACCATGTTTCGAGCTGGGCAGCAGTCATTACAGCGTCGTCGGTTTTAAATTTATCGCCGAAAACATCGCCGATGAACGTGTTTTTCACTGTCATTTCGCCTGCATTGGCAGCAGTTTGTGTCCCCGACGATTCGAAACGAAGACCGCGGCCCCAGCCTAAATACAACGAGTTGTACACCGAAATGCGGCTGTTACGGCGGATACGCATGGTTGCTCCTTCTTTGTGGTTTTGCGGAAGTGAGTTGTAAGTAGCCAAATCTTTGGCAGTTCCAAAACCGCTCATATTGCTGAAGATAGCAGATGTTTTTGGCGAAGCATCGCTTCCGTCTTTGTCGTTGTCCGATTCAAAACCGTTGGCCGTGTCGGTATCCACAATAGTCGGGTCGCGCAGGATAACTGCAAACTGAACCATTCCGCTGTAACCATTGTCGGTATCAAAATCGTCGTCTTCGGTTTTGTAAGAAATCAGGTGTTTTGCATTCACCGCGCCACCAAACCATTCGTAACCGTCGTCGCCTGAATAAGAAACCTGCACATGGTCGATAGTTGTACCGCTTCCTACAGCGTTCAGTGTAAGACCGTTAACTTCGCTGCCTGTAGCCACTTCGTAACCCGGGAACTCGATGCGAACATAAGCGAGAACACCCGAGTTGTCAGTATTATCAGCGCCACCATAAGGAGAACCGATTCCACCTTCGGCAGTACCCGAACCACCGGCAAGGTTGGTGATTCCGTTACCGTTGATAACCAGTCCGCCCCAGTCGCTGTTGGCACGGAAACCCGCACCCTGCGACGAAGTGAAAACGATAGGTTTTGCACTTGTACCTACAGCCATAATTTTACCGCCTTTTTCGACAGAGAGCACACTTTTGTTGGTTGCACGGATGATAGTTCCGGCTTCGATGGTAAGCGTTGCACCAGCATCCACATACACCCAGCCGTCGAGTTTAATCACGCCGCTCCAGGTTTCGCTGGCTGCGATGTGTAACCCTTCGGAACGGGAGAACTGTCCGTTTCCTTTTGTAGCAGTTGGTTCAGGATAGTTGGCATTTACCGGGTCCCATTCGGTCCATCCGGCAGTCCAGTCGTTAACGCCGTCGAAAGCACCGACATAACTGACTTTCTGAAAAAAATTGTTGTCAATCGACTGACTCTTTGCGCTTATTGTTATTAAAGCGAGCGCAAAAATGAAAAGTAAAGATTTTTTCATGATTATTCTTTTTAAAGTTGTTTCAAATCTGAAATATTGTAATGATTTATTGCTGCCTGAAATCACCCCCAACCCTCCCGAATAATCGGGACAGGCTCTCAAGGGGGAAATCGATTCAAACTTATCCCGTCTGCTTTCGGAGAAAATTCTCCCCTTGAGGGGATTAAGGGGTGAATGCGATAAATTTGATTTTAAATTGTTCATTTTTTTACTGTTATAATGTCCATGTGATACTTGCCGAAAACTGACGGTTGGGATTATATTTTCGGGTATAAACTTCTATGTCTTCATTTACTCCGTGGTACTGTGCAAATTTCACCGGTTGGTTC
>CAZHKI010000334.1:0-4782 GCA_964533365.1 uncultured Maribellus sp.
ATGATTTCTTCGTTTCCGACTGTCATCAGCAAAGGCGACGAGTAGGTGCTGGGTTCTTTCAGTGTCCAGATGATTTCGCCGGTTGTGGCGTTAAACGCAACCACCGTCCCGTTTTCTTTTCCGTTCAGGTGTGCAATACATTTTCCGTCGGTAACGAGCGGCGACATGGCGGCAAAAAATTGCGGCACTTCGGTGAACGTTTCGTTTTCCCAGATTACTGAACCGGTTTTAGCATCAAGGCAATTCAGGAATCCGCCGGCTCCAATCAGATATACTTTATTATTTGCGATGGTTGGTGTACTTCGCGGCCCCGGGTGGGTGCGTGCGCCGCCGGTAACTTCGGGCGCCGGGTTGAGAACGGTTCTCCAGATGGTTTTTCCGGTTTTTGCATCGAGGCATAAAGCCACTTCGTCGTTGTCCTGTTTCACATTCAGAAAAAGTTTCCCGTCAACCAGGGCAGGAGAAGCATCGCCTAACCCAACATTGGACTGCCAAACCCGGGTGAGTTGATCGGGCCAGACGTCAGGTGTTTGAAATCCAGTCACTTTCCCATCACGGTTTTCGCCCCGCCAACCCGGCCAGTTTTGACTCTGGGCGGCCTGCCAAACCAGCAGCAACAAACTAAGTAAAGCAATTTTCGGTGTCATTTTTCTCGGTTTTTTTTAATGTTTCCATAAAAATAGTACATTTTGAAATACCAATCAAATTCCGGTGATAGCTCTCAATTTCATACAAATTTTCCCGGTTTATTAGCAATTTATAAAGAATTCATTTCAAAAAGCAGCAACCTGATGTTTTTATTGCT
This sequence comes from uncultured Maribellus sp., assembly GCA_964533365.1. Classification (GTDB taxonomy): domain Bacteria; phylum Bacteroidota; class Bacteroidia; order Bacteroidales; family Prolixibacteraceae; genus Draconibacterium. Next base: position 806 of record CAZHKI010000334.1, read on the forward strand.
TCATTTTTTATCTTGCAACCATAAATCAGACAAATAAAAAATTTAAAACTGTTTCACATGAATCCACAGGCCGAGGAACTGAATGTAATCATCCGCGAGAAAAACACAACGGTTTACGAACTTCTTTCTGAACGGGGGAAAAATATATTTTTCCCGAAGAAAGGCATTCTTGGTCAAAGCGCCGAAGCCAAAGGTACAAAAATCAATGCTACCATTGGAACAGCCGTTGAAGACGACGGTTCGCCCATGCGGCTGGAATCGATTGCTTCAAAAATAAACATGGATCCGTCGTTGATTTTTCCCTATGCCCCCAGTTTCGGGCGTCCCGATATACGGAAAAGATGGAAGGAGATGATTTACGAAAAGAATCCGTCGCTGGCGGGTGTTGAAATCAGTTTTCCTTTGGTAACCAACGCGTTAACTCATGGCATCAGCATGGCCGGGTACATGTTTCTCGAAGCTGGCGACGAGGTGTTAAGCCCCGATCTTTTCTGGGGCAATTATACCTTGACCCTGACACACGCTTACGGGGCAAATATTGTCAAATTTAACCTCTTTAAAAATGGTGGATTCGATTTGGAGGCGCTTGAGTCAAAACTGAACGATGGAAAAATCGGGAAAAAGGTGTTGCTGCTGAACTTTCCGAATAACCCATCGGGCTACACGCCAACACAAAAGGAACAGGATTCGATAGTGGAAATCATTAAAAAATCAGCTGAAAAGGGGAATAAAATTGTTGTTTTTACCGACGATGCCTATTTTGGATTGGGTTACGAAGAGGGAATTGCCAAAGAAAGTATTTTTGCGCCACTGAGCCAGTTGCACGAAAATGTACTGGCTGTTAAAATCGACGGGGCCACCAAGGAGGATTACGTTTGGGGGTTCAGGGTAGGATTTCTGACCTACGGAATTAAAGGTGGCGATGCCGCCTTGTATGGAGCGCTTGAATCAAAAACAGCAGGAGCCATTCGCGGAAATATTTCCAATGCGGCCAACATTTCGCAGTCGCTGTTGCTCGAAGCGTTTAACAGTCCGGAATATGCCGCTCAAAAAGCTGCCAAATACAACATCATGAAACAGCGTTACGATGCCGTTAAAGCGGTATTAACCGACGAAAAGTATAAAGAATATTTTACTGCGCTGCCTTATAATTCGGGGTATTTTATGTGTATCAAACTGGCCGAAGGGCTGGAAGGTGAAAAAATGCGCAAACTGCTCATCGAGAAATACAGCATCGGTGTTATCAGCCTTGGAAATGTGCTTCGGCTAGCCTTTTCGGCCGTGGCAGCAAAGGATATCAAAGCCCTTTTCGACGGGATTTACAGTGCTTGTATCGATTGCCGGTAGTTCTCTGTTCCCTGGCGAAATCAACATTTTCAGTAACAAAAAAAGCCGTTCCATTTTTTTTCGATGGAACGGCTTTTTTAATCCGGGTTTCAAAAAATTAACCGAAAAGGTTTTCGTCCCGGATGATCATCAGGATTGAAGAATGTGGGAGAATAATGTACTTTTCATTATTGAATTCAATTTCGTGTCCGCTGCGGCTGAGATAAACAGCCAGATCGCCACTGCGGGCCTGAAGCGGCACATATTGTATTTCCTCCTTTTTCTCTTTCCACATCTCGTCGGTTTCAACCATTGACGGGATGGGATAACCCGGACCCACCTTCACAATGTAGCCACTCTGTATTTGCTCGTTTTCCTGAACAGTGGGTGGAAGGTACAAACCGGTTTTGGTTTTACCCGAAGGATTTTTTGGCTTCACCAGCACCCGGTCGCCAATCATGATGAATTTCTCCAAATCTTTTTCTTCAATTATCAATGACATAATTCTTTCTCCTGTTTAGGCTGCAAAGATAAAACTTTCTGTTCTTTTTTGGTTGCTGCATACAAAAACCGGAATATATAATGAATGGCTGATAACCCTGCTAAATGCCACAAAATTTAATTTTTCATCCGAAGTTGGCGCTTATGAAACTTTAGGTAATTTTAAACACAATTTATTATTTTTCGAAAATGTTAAGATACTTTACCATCCTGCTATTGTTTTTTGCAATTTTCAGTTGCAACACGAAAGATAAACCTTTTAAAATCAATACAACAGGACTTGAGAAGTCAAACATTCATGTTCCGGCGAGGGTAATTACCCAAACTACCGGTCATCACTGGTTTGGCTATTACGACAAATTGCAGTTTGATCCAACCGATCGGTTTGTGTTGGGTATGAAAGTTGGTTTTGAAGGACGTTCACCGCAACCCGGCGACGAAATAACCATCGGGATGGTTGATCTGAAAAATAGTGACCAGTGGGTGGAACTGGGTACATCGAAAGCCTGGAGCTGGCAGCAGGGGTGCATGTTGCAGTTCGTCCCGGGCAGCGACTCGCTCGTTATCTGGAATGACCGGCGCGACGGACAGTTTGTTTCGCACCTGTTTAATATCTATTCAAAGCAGGAGCGAATTCTTCCGTTTGCCATTTATGCATTGAGCCCCGATGGAATTCATGCAGTAACGACTGATTTCGAACGTATTCAGGATACCCGGCCGGGTTACGGTTATGCCGGAGTTCCCGATCCGAACCGCGAAAACCTGTCCCCTGATAATGCCGGAATTTACCTATGTAACCTGAAAACCGGCGAAAAGAAACTGATTATTTCGTATGAGCAAATGGTTAACATGCCCATGTTTACCGAAGAGGCCGCCAATGCCGACCGGGCAACTCAAAAAAACTGGTTTAATCACCTGCTGTTTAATACCGATGGAAGCCGGTTTATTTTTCTGCACCGCTGGAAGAGCGAAACCAAAAAAGATGTGGGAGGTTTTGCCACGCTGATGTACACTTCCGATTTGAATGGGGAAGATATCCGGCTGGTTGACCCTTCGAATTACACGTCGCATTTTATCTGGCGCGACAAAGATCATATTGCCGCCTGGACCCGTCAACCTTCTCATGGGCCGGGCTTTTATATTTTTACCGATGGCAATCCCGAGAAAACGTATGTGCTGAATCAGGAAAAAATGCCGGTGAACGGGCATAATACTTATATTCCCGGCCGGTCAGAATGGATTTTAAATGATACCTACCCCGATAAAGAACGGTTTCAGCATGTTTACCTTTACAACCTCGAAACCGATACGAAAATTCCCCTTGGAAGTTTTTATCTCCCTGTAGAATATAAAGGCGAATGGCGTTGCGACACCCACCCGCGGGCCAGCCGAAGCGGCAAACTGGTTTGTATCGATTGCCCTACATCAACAGGTGGCCGTCAACTGGTGCTGCTCGATATTTCGGAACATATTCAATAATATTGATCGGAAAATAACGGCAATAACCGCTATTTTTAAAAATATTCGCTTCCCAAAAAGTATCAAAAGGAGAGATTTTCCCTCATGTTTTATGCTTTCCTAATTTTTTTCGCGAATTATTTTCATTTTTGTTATTTTTCAAATAATTGATATTCAGGTCTTTAAAAAATAGTCGTAAAATAATTTAAAAAATTTAGTACTATGTATTGCATGGTAATATATTTTGTATGTATATTTGTAATGCAAATATCAATGTTTAGAACAGTACATTTTTAAAAAAAGTTCTATAAAAAGTGTAACGAATAAAAAAACAAAGCGTCTTACGATTGAAAGCAAAAAAACAGGTTCAAAAAAATTAAAACAAATAAGTCATGAAAACAAAAAACAATGTTCAGAAAACAAACTTAAAAACCCTTGCAGTAATTATCAGTTTAGTACTCATCTCGTTCACGATTAAAGCCCAGGTTTTTTGGAAGTCGGTTTCCACAAACGACAATTACAACATCATGGCCTTGGTTGACTATAATTTTACAACAACTGCCACCGGATTGAAAAGTGTCAATTCATCCGCAAACGCAACCTCGGTTTATGCAGAACTGGAAAAAGAAGAAGAACTGGAAGTGGAAGACTGGATGTTTAACGAGAATTTCTTCCCGACACTCCTGAATATG
>CAZHKI010000335.1:0-1819 GCA_964533365.1 uncultured Maribellus sp.
TTGTTTGGTTGTTTTGTTCCGGTTGTACTTTTCCATTTCCAACTGATAGCGGTTTTCGGCCAGTTGGTAATATTTTTGGGCATTCCATTCGAGCGCGGCTACATTCCCGGCATCTTTTTCAAGAATTACCAACGAAAGCGAATCGCAAAGCGAACCATTTCCCAGCTTCCGGTTTAACCGGAAAAACTGGTTCAGGTTACCCACATCGTTTTTAAACTCATCACCGGCTTTTTCCCAAACTTGCAATGCTTTATCCTCCGAATTAATTTCTGAATATATTTCAAACAACCGGTTATAAACTGCACTGGTTATATTTAAACTGTTTTTAGAAAGGTATTCCAGCGCCCCCAGTTCCTTGGAAAGATTATTTTGCGAATGGTAGATTTTAGCCAGCGTGGTGTACATCTCGTCACTGGCAAAATTCTTAAACCGCGCCTGGTCGTACCAGTCGATTGACAGTTTTTCGTTACCGGCCAGAAATGCAGCTTGGGCCGCCTGCGCAAAAATTGCGCCTTCGGTTTGCTCAACCGGCTGCTGACTGAAATGTTGTTGCCAGGCTTCCACAGCTTGCACATAATTTCCCTGCGACGCAGCATCCATAGCATTTTGCTGGTACGAAACCACCATTTTGGGCGCACCGCACCCGGCCAAAATCCCCAACAGGATTCCTGCGGCAATATTTCTGAATTTCATCATCTGTTTCATTAAAACGGCAAAGCTACAACATTTTATTACAACGCAATTCGCCTGCCTCAAAACCTTTTAGTGAATTACAACTGATTTTATAAACCTGCGTATATAAACTGAAAAAGAATAAGTTACAGTACAAAATCTTCACAATAAGAATTAAAGCCAAAAGAACCATGAAATCAATCAACTGTTATTCAAACAAAACCCGGTTCCTGTTGATTCTGGCAGGGTTATGTATTATTTTCAGGTTACCGGCACAAAACAATCCCAATTCTTTGGGAAAAATCATTCAAAAAGATTTTGCAACAGCAAAAGGTACAGTTACAGCATTTTTCCCCGGGGAAATGGCGGTGGGAGAAAAAATCTCATCGGCACTCATAATAAAACCTGCGGGAAAAACACAACAACAAATCCAGCAAAACAGAGATTTTCTTTCAGGAAATATTTTTAAAATCGGCAGCCAGCAGGTAAATCCAAAAGGAACCTGCATTCAGTTTTCGGTCCCTGAAAATCTCAAGGAAAATTTTCTTCCCGTTGAATGGCTGGACAATAAAATGAAAGTACTGTCGCATTCGCAAATTCCGGTTACCAACCAACCCTTGTTTCAGTTACCTGCAAACATGCTGGAAATTTTTCCCCCGACAATTCCAACATACGTTGAAAGTGGGATTCCGGCAGTAATTTTCGGGCCTTTCGATGGAAATTTTGCCAATACCAGGCTGCAAATTGCCGGGAAGGATGCTGAGATACTTGCTGAATCGCCCGGGGAACTGTTTTTTAAAGGGCCCGATGAAATAACTGGAACCTGCGATGTCGTTGTTTCCGAGCAAAACCAGGTTTACAAAGGAAAAACCAGAGTGGTTGGCCTTGAACTTTTCTGCCCGGAACCCCGGTTAAAAACGGGTGAATCCACAACCATTAAAATCAGGGTTTTGGGGCTGGGAAACCTGGATTCGCCGCAAACGCTGCTGGTTGAAAACCTCACTCCAACAGTATTACAACTTGGGAGCGATAACAACCAGCGCTTTGTGATCAACCCCGAGAATGTCCAACCTGACGGCATTTGGACCCACACCATCGTTGGAAAGTCAGTAAAATCGGGCGATTTTTCGGTTCAGGTTCAAATTGA
>CAZHKI010000335.1:1829-4773 GCA_964533365.1 uncultured Maribellus sp.
CCTCCTCTCGATGGTTTTATTTTTCCCACTTCGCCATCGGGTCAAATTCTACCAAATCGCCCACTTGAATTTACATGGCAGGAAATCGGACTTCCCCCAATGGCAGATTATGAACTATCCATTTTCAAAAATTCAGACAATGCAAATGAATTGGAGTTATTAAAAAAAATTGGAGGGATAACGCAACCTGTTTTCAAGCCCGATGAACCACTTCCACCCATCGGCCCGGGTGAGTTCTATTCATGGCACGTAAAAGGGAATTCAACACTGGGAACTGCCACAAGCATGACCATGAATTTTCAATTCGGTCCTGTAGAACCCGGCGACAATCCTCCTCCCCCCGGAGATCCTTGTGATGACCCGAAATACGTGGAAAAAGAACAATCAGATTGTGAATGGATTGTTGATATGGAAATCCGCGAACCTTTGGGAGACATTACCAACGATTTTAACGATTTTAAAAATGAATGGAAAGAACATTTTCGTGAACTGTCGCGTACGCTGATCGATTTTGAAATGCAGGCGAGTATGATAAAATACTGGATTGGAGAAGGAGATAAAATCGAAAACCAGGCTGAAAAAATTCAAAAACTGGCCAATCTGGTTAAAAAAGGAATTGGCCACGGGGCAACAGCATTTAAGGAAGGAGGCGAAGAAGCGCTGAAGGAAATGGGCAAAGAACTGGTTGAAGACAAAGTAAAGGAATGGGAACAGTATGCAGTAAACCAGGTTTCACAAACCCTAGGCGCTTTATACGACCTGGAAGATATGGCCATCCGGCAGATTGGACTGGGAATTGCCAAGGGGATTACCGGCGTTTATCCCGATAAAATGGCCGATATGCACCGACGAAATTTACAAATTTTAGCGGCCGATCTTTCTACATGGATTTCACTCAGCCAAAACAGGACAAAGGCTTTTGGAGAACATCCTACCCTGCAGGGAGGAATCGGCGAAATGTGCGATATGCTCAACCAACTCGACCAAATGGAAAAAGATTTTAACGATGCTGTGGAAAAAGCCGGGTTTATTTGTATTAAATGTAAAATACCGGGCGACCTAAAAGAGCAAATAGCAAAACTGAGGCTTGAATTGGAAAGCCACATTCGCTATTTTGGTGACACCATCGACCAAATCAGACAGCGAATGGTGGAAACCAGAGCCATTATGAACAACAAAAAAGCTTACGAAGATGTTGCCCGGCTTGGCTCATTCCAGGCAAACAGCGAACGGCAAACCCGCGAAATCAACCATGTTCTTGAAGAAAGTGAACGCCAGTTCAGGGAAGCGTTGTCTGTAAGAAAAACGACCCATTAAAAAAGGCTGCCGGTAAACCGACAGCCTCTCTAAATATTAGTAATAAGATTATTCTTATTTCAGGCGGTTTTTCAGTGCGATGAATTCTTCAGCCAGTTCTTTTGGTAAATGTGTACCAAAGTTAGCATAGTGTTCTTCAATCAATTCGCATTCTTCCAGCCATTTTGTTTTATCAACATTCAACAACTCATCGAGGTTGGCAGCAACACTTTCAATACCTTTCACATCGATATCTTCTTTTTTCGGAATAAAACCGATGGGAGTATCCACGGTTTCAACGGTGTTGTCGCAGGCATCAAAAATCCATTCCAGCACCCTCATGTTGTCGCCGTAACCGGGCCACAGCCATTTTCCGTTTTCGTCTTTACGGAACCAGTTCACATTGAATATTTTGGGAAGTTTGGTTTTATCCGGGGCATTTTTCCCGATGGTAATCCAATGTCCGAAATAATCGCCCATGTTGTAACCACAGAAAGGCAGCATAGCAAACGGGTCGCGGCGGACACCAGCTTTTAATCCGATGGCAGCAGCAGTAACTTCTGAACCAACAATCGATCCCATAAAAACGCCGTGGTTCCAGTTGCGTGCCTGGTAAACCAGCGGAACAGTTGACGGACGGCGGCCTCCGAAAAGGAATGCCGAAATCGGAACACCTGCCGGATTTTCCCATTCCGGATCAATTGCCGGGCACTGGCCTGCAGGTGCAGTAAAACGTGCATTCGGATGAGCAACAGGTTCACCTGATTCCGGATCATAAACCTTATTTTTCCAGGTAATGGTTCCAGCCGGGCAATCATAACCAATTCCTTCCCACCAAATGTCACCGTCGGGAGTTAATCCCACGTTGGTAAAAATGGTGTTGGCTTTTGTTGAAATCATAGCATTCGGGTTGGTTTCCATTGATGTCATCGGAGCAACGCCGAAAAAACCTGCTTCCGGATTGATGGCATATAAACGGCCGTCAGCGCCAAATTTCATCCATGCAATGTCGTCGCCAACCGTTTCCACCTTCCAACCCGGAATGGTTGGGATTAACATGGCGAGATTGGTTTTCCCGCAAGCGCTTGGGAAAGCGGCTGCAATATATTTCTTTTCGCCTTTGGGATTGGTGATGCCCATAATCAACATGTGCTCAGCAAGCCAGCCTTCCTGTTTTGCAGTGTAGGAAGCGATACGCAGTGCCAGACATTTTTTGCCCAGAAGAGCGTTCCCGCCGTATCCTGAACCAAACGACCAGATTTCCTGAGTTTCAGGAAAATGGCTGATATATTTTTCTTCAATTGGGGCACAAGGCCATGCCACATCTTTTTGTCCTTCAGCCAACGGAGCGCCAACCGAATGTAAACATGGAATAAAATCGCCATCACCCAGAACATCCAGAACGGCTTTTCCCATGCGGGTCATGATGCGCATGTTGGTAACCACATATGCCGAGTCGGTAATTTCAACACCAATTTTGGCAATATTCGAACCAAGCGGCCCCATGCTGAACGGAATGATATACATGGTCCGCCCTTTCATACAACCGGTAAATTTTTTCAGGAGAATATCTTTCATCTCTTTCGGGTCCATCCAATTGTTGGTATGCCCTGCTTCTTCTTTTGTGCTGGTACAGATGTAGGTGCGG
>CAZHKI010000336.1:0-4748 GCA_964533365.1 uncultured Maribellus sp.
TTCGCGGGCTACAATCCCAAAAATCCCCAGCGGTGTGAACTTCACGATAAACATGGTCATTTTCATCATCACATCAAATACCGCTTCAAAAAAATTGGTCAGCGTTTTTCTGTAATTGTCGCCCGTTTGGGTGATAAAAACCCCGAAAATGATGGCAAAAAATATAACCGGCAGAATATCGCCTTTGACCATCGATTCGAAAATATTCGAAGGGATTATCCGCATTAAAATATCATTGATTGAACCAGCCTTTTCAGCAAGGCCCTCCACGGTTTCGGTGAACCCCAGTTCAACACCCACGCCAGGCCGGATAACGTTGACAAGAATCAATCCGGTTAAAATGGCAATTATACTGGTGGAAATGTAATATAACATGGTTTTTGCCCCCAGCCGCCCCAGGTTTTTTCCGCCGCCCATGCTGGTTACCCCCGAAATAATGGAACTCAGTATAAGTGGGATAATTACCATTTTCAACGCAGTGAGGAAAAGCTCGCCCATCCACGATACATATTTTACCCCTGCGGGAAAGTAATATCCAAAAAAAACAGCCAGAATTAATGCAATGAGGATTTGCCAGTGAAGTTTGATCTTAAATATTTTCACTTGATGGTTTTTATGTCGTTTTACTTAAAGTGTCGCTAAATTATCCCTTTTTATAAATCTGGCAAACTTCTTTCAGAAAGAATTAATATCTTTCAAAAAGTTATTTTTTCCCCTCTTTCCTGATTTTTTACTTGTTAGGGTATTTCTTTAGGTAAACGCTAAAAATGTTTAAATATGTTTCCCAACATCTTGGAATAAAATGAAATTTTCTATATTGCAGCACAGTTCAGCACAGCATAGGAGGCTGTGTTTTTTATAAAAAATGAAAGAGTGAAGAACAACTTTAATAATCAATAATCATTATCAAATAAAATTTAAATATGGCAAACAGGTTAATTGGAAGGCTCCCCAAAGTGGGCATCCGCCCCGTAATTGACGGGCGCGAAAGGGGCGTACGCGAATCGCTCGAAGTACAAACGATGAATATGGCAAAAGCAGCCGCAAAGTTAATTGAAGAAAATCTTCGTTTTCCCAGCGGCGAGAAGGTTGAATGTGTGATTGCTGATTCCACCATTGGCGGAGTGGCTGAGGCTGCTATGTGTGCCGACAAGTTTGAACGCGAAGGTGTTGGGGTTTCGTTGACCGTAACTCCCTGCTGGTGTTATGGAACTGAAGTGATGGATTCCAATCCGTCGATTCCGAAAGCGGTATGGGGATTTAACGGGACCGAACGCCCCGGGGCAGTTTATCTTGCTGCGGCACTGGCCGGTTACAGCCAGAAAGGATTGCCTGCTTTTGGAATTTATGGACGCGATGTACAGGACGCCGGCGACCAGACCATCCCCGGCGATGTAAAGGAAAAAGTGCTGCGCTTTGTGAAAGCTGCATTGGCGGCCGCCCAGATGAGAGGAAAATCATATCTGTCGTTAGGTTATACTTCAATGGGGATTGCCGGTTCAACCGTAAATCCCGATTTTTTCCAGGAATACCTCGGCATGCGCACCGAGTTTGTTGATATGACCGAAGTGAAGAGACGGATTGATCAGGAAATTTATGATCAGGAAGAATATCAGAAAGCATTGGCCTGGACCAAAGCAAATTGCATTGAAGGCGACGACCACAACGATCCAGCCCTTCAGTCGGATCGGGCCCGGAAAGATTGGGAGTGGGAAATTGTGGTGAAGATGACATTGATTTTCCGTGATTTGATGATTGGGAACCCAAAGCTGAAAGAACTGGGATTTGGTGAAGAATCGCACGGGAAAAATGCTATTGCCGGTGGTTTCCAGGGACAGCGTCAGTGGACGGATTACTATCCGAACGGCGATTTTTCGGAAACCCTGTTGAATACCTCATTTGACTGGAACGGGATTCGCGAAGCTTTTGTTTTTGCCACCGAAAACGACAGTCTCAATGCAGTACCCATGCTGTTCGGGCACCTGCTCACCAACACCGCCCAGATTTTTTCCGACGTGCGCACCTTCTGGAGCCCGGAAGCGGTGAAAAGGGTAACCGGAAAAGAATTGACCGGACTGGCTGAAAACGGTATTATTCACCTCATAAACTCCGGTTCAACAACCCTTGATGCCACAGCACAACAACGCGATGCCGACGGAAATCCGGTGATGAAACCATTCTGGGAAATCAATGAAGAAGATGCGAAGAATTGTTTGGAAAATACACGGTGGTGCCCCGGCAGTAAAGGATATTTCCGTGGTGGCGGTTTTTCCAGTCAGTTTAAAACCTCAGGCGAAATGCCGGTTACCATGTCGCGGGTGAACATAGTAAAAGGATTGGGCCCGGTTCTCCAGATTGCCGAAGGTTATACCATCGATTTGGATAACGACATACATAAAGTGCTCGATAAACGTACTGATCCAACCTGGCCATCAACCTGGTTTGCACCGCGGCTGACCGGTTCGGGCGCATTTAAAGATGTGTATTCGGTTATGGCCAACTGGGGCGCGAACCATGGCGCCATCAGCTTCGGGCACATTGGCGCCGATCTGATTACGCTGGCCTCTATCCTGCGCATCCCGGTTTGTATGCACAATGTGGATGAAGATAAGATTTTCAGGCCCAGTGCCTGGAATGCTTTTGGAGAGAATAAGGAAGGCGCTGATTACAGGGCCTGCCAAAACTTCGGACCTGTATATAAATAATAAGATACCGCCACCCGGGAAATTCCGGGTGGCGGATTTATTTTCCATAAATTTTCAAATTTTCATCAATGGGTGAATTACCTGCCCGGTTCAATGATTCTGCCGGCCAAACCAAGGTACAGCAACTGGTTCATTATATTACCGAATCCATTAGCTCAGGAAAACTGAAAATGGGCGATATTTTACCCTCGGTGAACCAGTTCAGCATTGAAACCGGCTATTCGCGCGATACCGTTTTTAAAGCATACCGTATCCTGAAAAAACGAAGTATTATTGAGTCGGCGCCTACCAAAGGGTACTATGTGGCCAGCGAATCACCCCGTGTTTTTATGCTGCTCGACGATTTCAGCGCTTTCAAAGAACAGCTTTACAACGCTTTCCGGCAAAACCTCCCCGAAACCTATTCCGTTGATTTATGGTTTCATCATTACAATCCCGAAGTTTTCAGGCAGCTTGTGCAAAACAGCCTCGGGCGTTACAGCATGTATGTGGTAATGAACATCGACAATAAGGGAATTGATCCGATTCTGGATAAAATTGATTCGAACAAATTGCTGGTGCTGGATATGGGCAACCCGGGAAAAAATCAGAATTACCTTTTGCAAAATTTCGATCAGGCGTTGGTTGACTGCCTTACGGAAGGATTGCCCTTTTTTAAAAGATACAATGAGTTTATCCTGATTTATTCCGAAAAGAAAACACCTCATCCGGTGGAAACAGTCAATGCCTTTAACCGATTCTGCCAGCTAAATGGATTAAAAGGCCGGGTTACCGATAGGTTTACCGAACAGCAAATGACAGCCGGCCAGGTTTTTTTAATTATCAGGGACGACGAGCTGGTGGAAATAATTAAAATGTGCCTTCGTAAAGGTTTTCATCCGGGAAATGAAATTGGGATCATTTCATACAACGACACACCCATGAAAGAAATCGTAGAAGGCGGGGTGACCGTAATTTCAACCGATTTCAGAAAAATGGGCGAACTGGCAGCCGGATTTGTAAAGAATAAACAAAAACTTCAGAAAATACTTCCTACATCCTTAATTTTACGGAAATCACTTTAATCCACGGCTTGCCATTAGACAAATCTGGAATAAAATATTTAGGGGAAAATCGTTGGAAATACTGGCTAAAGTGCCTTACAATATAATCAGCATGTACGGTAATGAACCTGAGCCGTGGGTTTATCTGTTCAAATGCAACGGAGAACCTCTAGCCAGATCAAATGGCCAACTGTTTCTGGTTGACAGGATTTTGCGATGGATATGGAATTCAACGCAATACATTAAAAAACAATTCCGGCGAAAGAAATGAAGTACACTGGTGAGCCAAAGGCAAAACTTTTTCGGATTCTTCACTCAAATGCCAAATCCTGCTCTTCGGCTGGTAAGAAAATACTCATTAACAGACAGGTTCAACTTTCTTATACTTTTTTATATCAATATCTGTTTTGGGCAGGCTGGTAAAAAATTGAATATTTTGAAAACTTCTTTTGCATAACATAAGTTTTTATAGCTTACTCTGTGGTTTTTGAAGAAAAGTGAATTTTGTAAAAATACATAAAATTATGTTAATATAATATTTCGATTACGTGGTCAAAAAAGTCGCACGGGAATAAGTATCTTTTTATGCATTTTTTCATAGTGGATTACCTGTTTTTTCTGCATAATCCGCTGGTATTTCAGATTTTCCGATTTCAGAATCAGCATCCTGAACCTTGAGTATCAGCGCTAAATTTTACCATGATTACAGATTTGCATTCTATTTTTACATCATAAGAAAGATAAAAAAAATAGAAAGGAAAATGAATACTTTTTTAAAGTACAGGGTATTGTATTATTCATAACCAACGAAAAAATAATCCATTGTTTTAATTAGTGACGATTTTATAAGTCGTTGAAAAACAGGATTTAATTCGGGATAAATTTTCGAATGTGCAGTTGATTTGCCCTTTTCCGAAGAAACATTAAATCATTAAATAATCAGTAATCATGAAAAGAACTTTACTCATTATCAGTATTCTGACTTTGGTCATTATAAGTC
>CAZHKI010000337.1:0-4738 GCA_964533365.1 uncultured Maribellus sp.
AAAATATCATTATTGCTGTTTTCGGCCCTGAAATCGGCCAGATAATAATCAACAACTCCGGTGGTGTCGCCGGCTTCAGCAATTCCTGCAATAGAAACTTTCAGCCAGTCGGGATCGGTTCCGGTTGTTCCCCCGAATTTCTTAGAGAAATCGTCGCCGTTTTTCATGGCCAGATAAGTGTAGGTAGCATTGGTAATGTACAATCCTGTCACCGTTGATTTTTGGAAATTGATTTCGGAGTTTCCAATCCCATATCCAACAGCATAAGCTGATGTTCCCAGCGCGCCGGCACCGGTAATTGCGCTGTACTGGTTACCCCAACCCGGTGTTTGGGTGTCGGTAACCGTTGACGCGGCAAAACCGCTCCAACTGGCCCAATCGGCATTGTAGCTGTTTTTAAAGGAAAAACCACCGCTGACAAATCCGCCGGCGCCGTCAGAACCATTATAAAAACTTTTGGCGCCCAGTTCCAGGTTTTCCACATCAGCTTCTGCAACCGTTTCTGGAGTTCCGGGGGTTGTTGCGTTAAAATTATCGATACAGAAATAAGCAGGTGTATTCATTCCCCAGGCTCCGTTATCTGTCGATTCGAGCCACATTTTCAACCCGGTTACAACGCCTAACGAATGTAAGTCAAACCACTTCCATGTATTGACCAGTACATCATTTTTTGAATTTTCAGGCGTAAAATCAGCCAGGAAAAATTCCACAGGTTCGGTTTCATTCCCGTAAATATCGGTTCCCGAAACCCACAATTTCAGGTAATCCGGCTCCGTTCCGCCAATGCCCCCGAATTTTTTTGTGAAGTCGTCGCCATTATTCATGGAAAGATAAGTATAAGTGGCATTGGTTACATAAAAGCCGCTCAACGCCAGAGGATCGTCAAAATCAATTTCTAATATGCCTGCCAGATAAACCACGGCATATTTTTCCGACCCGTTGACGCCTCCGGCAGTGATGGCGCTGTACTGGTTGCTCCAGCCTGCTGTTACGGTATCTTTCATGGCTGAAACAGAAAATCCCGACCAACTTCCCCAGTCGGCACTGTAACTGTTCGGAAAATGAAAACTGCCGCTCTTGAAACCTCCTGAACCATCTGCTCCATTCCAGTACGAACCGGAAAACATGACGTCGTCAAATGTTGCAACATTTTGGGCATTCAGTGAAAACAGGGCTACCCACAACCCAACAAACAAGTAAAATTTTTTCATTGTAAAATTTTTAGTTGAACAAATCTTTTACAATATCAAAAACCAAAGGGAAAATAGAAGGTAATGATACCTCAAGCTTTTAGTCCCGAAAGCTTTAAATATTGCTTTTCCGACGGCAGGTCTTCTGGCTTTCCCCAATCAAAAGCGGCCTTCCCATCCCGCCCAGGGCGCGACAGTGGCAAAGTTGCTTTCAACATGAAAGGATTACAGCTGCGGGTACAGCTCCGGCTTCTCACCGGATTCCCTATTATCTCATTAGAGAACCAATCGGCTGTAAAAATAGGTTTTATTTTTTTATCTGTTTCAACGAAACAAAAAATCAGAGGGATTAATCCCCACTTTAAAAGAATCGATAACAAGTCCCTGCGGCGAGAACCTGTAAACCATGGCATCCTGCGTGTAATCAATGGCATCGGCAGTATATATTTCGTTATTCGCGGGATTGACGCCCATGTTGTAAAACAACCTGTTTTTGCCCGGAATGAAGGCTGTTTCAGGCAACGATTTCGCATGAATGGCCATTTTGCACACTCCCTGATTGATAAAATAGAGCGTATCGCCGGTGCTGTTTATTTCCAGATCATAAGGATTGGCGCTGGCTTCGAACCTGAAAATTCGTTCAACGGTCAGCGTTTGCGGATTAATCCGGGTTAATGCCGGAGATTCGCTGCCTGCCTTCGATCCTTCGAACCCGCCGTCGGACAGCACCCATATTTTGTTGTTTTTATCAACTACCAGATTTTTAGGCTGAAGCGGCAGCTCAATTTTTTCAACCAGTTTGTCGGTGGCAACATCAATCACCAGCAGGTATTTATCGTACGACCAACTGGTGGCAAAAACCGAATCGCCAACCTGAACCATCTGTTCCGAGGTATGTTTTTCCGACAGTTCTACTTTACCCGTAACTTCGAGGGTTTCCGGATGAATAACGGTAATGTGGTGGGCATATAAATCGCTGATATAGGCTTTATTTTCAGAAATTACATGTACATACCGGGGCGAGGTTAATCCCCGGATGGCGCCTTTAAATTCGATGGTTTCGGGATTGACTGCATAAACTTTCCCTGAATTGTTCCCCACAATAAACAAGGTATTCCGAAACAAGGTCATCGATTGGGCCACATCGCCGAGCGGTGCATTATTGCGGGCGTAGAACAACTGGTTCAGAACGGTTTTTGTCGCGCTGTTGTAAAACGACAACGAAGCATTTCCATACATGAAATTTCCCTCACAGGTAATAAAAATCCCGTTTTCGGTGTCAAGGTTGAAAAAAACAGTTTTCACCGGTTCATCAGTACAGGATGAAACGAGAATGAAAACCAGGATGATATATGCAATTTTCCTCATCATTTTTTGTAATGAACAGCAAGTGTGAATGAATAAAACCTGCCGGGCATGGGCCGCCATAAAATACTCTGATAATCTTCATTCAGCAGGTTTTCAACAGTCAGTTTAAGGTTGAGTTGCCACGGGGCAGCATCAATTCTTTGTTCCACCGAAATTTTGTTCAGCCAGTAGGGGTTCAACACCCGTTCATATGGCGTTGCAACATTGTTCGATGTGGTAAACCGCTTTCCGATATATTCCAAATCGTACTTCACGGAAGATTTTTTGTAAGCAGCGGCGACATAAAAATTTCCTTTATATTTCGGGATATAAATGAGTTGCTTTCCTCTCGACTGGTCAACCGAACGGACGGCATTCTGGTTGGTGGTGCGGGTGAACGAGTAATTACCGCCGGAAAGCACCCGGACAGAATTCCATTGGGCAGTCAGTGAAAAACGGTATTCCACACCCCTCGAAAGGACTTCTTTCACGTTGGCCGCCTCCCAATAATAAGCGCCGTTAGCTGCCGGTTGCCAGATGATCCAGTTATCAATTTTTGAAACAAAGCCGGTTAATTCGGTCTCGCCCGAGAAATTTCCTGATTTCAGTTTTCCGGAGAAGGAGATATCGCCGGTTATTCCGTCTTCAGGCAGCAAATCACGGTTTCCGCCAGGCAGCCAGTATAAATCGTTTAAGGTGGGCTTGTGATAATTTCGCGCCACATTCATTTGAAAAACCACAGGGATAGTTTTCAAAAACTGCCATTCCAGTCCGGCGCCGGGGATGGCAGGAACAACTTTTGAATCGTAGGTTTCGGAACGGAGCAAAAGAAATGCAGCCAGCCGCTCGGAAGGTTTCAGGCGCCAGTTCAGCAAAAAGCTGCTTTCCAGCCGTTGTTTCTGATAACCTTCTCCTTTTATGTTATTATGAATGTTTACGTCGAAAAAATTTACGTCGAGACTGGTTGTGACATACATCTTTTCGTTGAATTTCCGGAAAATGCGCAGATGGTTCATCCAACTGGTTTCCCTGCTTTTCGAATCCTCGTTCACAAAACTGAATTCAGGAGTTGCCCTGTAATACTGGAGGCTGCTGGAATTCACCCCCGAAAAAAAGTGATAGTTGAATTGGTCGGAATACTTTTTCCAGTCGTACTGTACCCGGAACTGCCGGTCGTTTTGATTTTCTTCCTTTTCACTTCCTTCGTACGACATCAGTTGCGGCAAATCGCGGTCACTTCCCTGAAACCACAGGCGCAGCGCCAACACCTGGTCGGAAGATGTCCGGTAATAAAATTCCTGCAAAATCCCCGATTTGGAATAACCTGCATTTTTCAGGGTATCATTTCGCTGCGGGATTACGCCGTAGTTGTAAAAAGGAAAATTGTTTTCCGAAGTTTCGTAAAAAACACGGGTGCCCGACTTCAACTTTCCGGTTCCGCCAGCCAGTTTAAAAAAAGCCTTTTGGGAACTGAACGAAGCAGTTTCGAAAATCCCGGACATGGCGAGCGTCGAATTCCAGTCGGGCTGGTTATTTAAATGAATGCTGCCCCCCAGTGCGCCGCTGCCTTCGGTGAGCGAACTTCCACCATGCAGCAGAAACACATCGTCGGTAAAAAATACCGGAAGCAGCGATAAATCGGCAACTCCGCGCATGGGCGAATTCAGGTTCATCCCATTCCAGACGACCTGGGTGTGCGAAGCAGCGGTGCCCCTGAAACTGGCTGTTGCTGCCGATCCCCGGCCCGATGATTTGATAAATACCGGCGAATAGGATGAAATTAAATCGGAAAGTGAAGTGGTTAATGTTGATGCGGAAGCCATCGAATCGGGACGGGTTATTTTCAGGCCGGCTTCTTCCACTTTTCGTTTCGCCAAAACCTGAATTTCCCTGATTTCAATGGTATCGGTCACGCTTTGCGCGCTTGCAGTTGCAAAAGCAACAAAAGATATCAGAACAATGAAAAGGCTTCTCATCATCACTTCTTTATCAGTTTGTACATTTCAACCTGACCGTTTCGGATGATCTTCAAAAGATAAACACCGGTTTTTATATGCTGAACATGCAGCGAAGCATGGTTTGTTTCGGCAATGGTTTCCACTACCGTCTGCCCGTTCAGGGTATAAATAACGATTTTAGAGCCGGCAAGATTTTCTCCACTGACATTCAGTTGGTTTTCAACCGGATTGGGATACACACGA
>CAZHKI010000338.1:0-4738 GCA_964533365.1 uncultured Maribellus sp.
TTACCCGACAAAAGAGAGAAAAGACCTCTGACCGGAGAACAAATTGCTTCCAACAAAAAACGAAGAAAACGCATTCCTAAAGAAACCGGAAAAGTAAACCTGGATAACAAAACAGAAGATCGGCCAAAGGGTAATTTTCAGGTAACCAAGCAGCCCGCCGGGAAAAAGAAACGGCTCCTGAAAAAGGAAGTCAATGAAGAAGATGTTCAGAAACAAATTAAAGATACGCTGGCCCGGCTGACCTCAAAAGGAAAATCGAAAGGTTCGAAACACCGCCGCGATAAAAGAGCCGCTTTCAGCGAAAGGATGCAGGCCGATTTGGAATGGCAAAACGAACAAAAGAAAGTACTGAAGGTAACCGAATTCGTGTCGGTCAGCGAACTGGCCAATATGATGGACGTGGGCGTTACCCAGATTATTTCAGCTTGTATGAGCCTGGGACTTTTCGTTTCCATCAATCAGCGCCTCGACGCTGAAACCCTTTCCATTGTAGCCGAGGAATTTGGATACTCGGTTGAATTTGTCAGTGTCGAAATTCAGGAAGCCATCGAGGAAGCCATCGAGGAAAGCGAGGAAGATCTGGTTTCCCGTCCGCCAATCGTTACCGTAATGGGCCACGTTGACCACGGGAAAACATCGTTGCTCGACTACATCCGCAGCACCAACGTAATTGCCGGTGAAGCCGGTGGAATTACCCAGCACATTGGAGCTTATCACGTTACACTGGCCGATGGACGTAGAATAACCTTCCTTGATACTCCCGGACACGAAGCGTTTACCGCCATGCGTGCCCGCGGCGCCCAGGTTACCGATATCGCCATTATTATTGTGGCTGCCGACGACAACGTGATGCCACAAACCATCGAGGCCATCAACCACGCCATGGCCGCCGCTGTCCCGATTGTTTTTGCCATTAACAAAATCGATAAACCAGGAGCAAATCCTGAAAAAATCAAGGAAGAACTGGCCAATATGAACTTCCTCGTTGAAGAATGGGGAGGTAAATATCAGTCGCACGATATTTCAGCGAAACAGGGAATTGGCGTTGACGAACTGCTGGAAAAAGTTTTGCTTGAAGCTGAAATGCTTGAATTAAAAGCAAACCCGAACCGCCATGGCGCAGGCACAATCATCGAATCGTCGCTCGACAAAGGGAGAGGATACGTAGCTACATTGCTGGTTCAGGCCGGAACCCTGAAAGTAGGCGATATTGTACTGGCTGGGCAACATTTCGGGCATATCAAAGCCATGTTCAACGAACGAAACCAGAGAATTGACAAGGTTGGCCCCGGCGAACCGGCTATTATTCTGGGGTTGAACGGCGCACCGCAGGCCGGCGATAAATTCAACGTGATGAGTACCGAACGCGAAGCCCGCAACATTGCCAACAAACGCGAACAATTAGCCCGCGAACAGGGACTCAGGACACAAAAACACATCACGCTCGACGAAATCGGAAGAAGGATTGCCATCGGCAACTTCCAGGAACTGAACCTTATTGTGAAAGGCGATGTTGACGGTTCAATCGAAGCGCTTTCCGACGCGTTGATTAAGCTCTCCACCGAGGAAATCCAGGTTAATATCAAACACAAAGCGGTTGGACAGATTTCAGAATCGGATATTTTGCTTGCCGCGGCATCCGAAGCCATTGTTATCGGCTTCCAGGTAAGGCCATCGTTAAATGCCCGCAAACTCGCCGAAAAAGAGCAGATCGATGTCCGCATGTATTCCATTATTTACGATGCCATCAATGAAATAAAAGCGGCAATGGAAGGTATGCTTTCGCCCGAAATCAGGGAAGAAATTACCGGAACAGTGGAGGTACTCGAAGTGTTTAATATTACCAAAGTGGGAAATGTTGCCGGATGTATTGTCCGTGACGGGAAAGTAACCCGCAACTCGAAAGTTCGTGTCATCCGCGACGGTATTGTCATTTTTACCGGAAATCTCGGTTCACTGAAACGTTTCAAGGAAGATGTGAAGGAAGTTAAAAACGGTTACGAATGCGGTCTGAACATTGATAAGTTCAACGACATAAAATCGGGCGACCTTATCGAATCATTCCAGGAAGTTGAAGTTGCCAAGCAACTCTAAAAAATATTGTTCATTAAAAAGGCCGGTTTCCTTCCGGCCTTTTTTTTGTGTTCAAATCCGGGGAAAAGGCATGCCGGGTCGTTTTATTCAGGTTATTAACATATCATGTTTCATTTTATCCTTGAAAATTTGTAATCTCCTCCTGGTCAAATTTGTACTTTTGAAAAAACTTGGCTGAAATGAAACGGATACTGGTTTTATTTTTCGTGGTTGTATTGGTAGTAGTGGCCGGAATTTTCTATTTTACTGAAAACAACGTCAGCATCAGCAATGAAGTTTCGGAATTTGATGCAGTACCGGCAGATGCTCCTTTTTTTGCTGAGTTTCGTTCCATGAAAATTTATCCGCGGGAGAACCCGATGATCCAGGAAATGATAAAAGCCGGAATTGGGGTTTCGTTTCTTTCGTGGGTTGAAAAAATGGACACCCTAATCTCAAATCAGCAATATACAACACGAAAAGAATTGACTGAATCGTTTATCCTGGCATTTCCCCTGGATGGTGAAAATAGTCCCGAACCGCTGCTTATTAAAAAGACAGCTTCGAAAAGTGAGCAGAAATTGCTGGAAAAACTGATACACACGTTATACCCGGAAGCCAGTTTTCGGTATGAAAAAAGCGAACTCAACGGGCACAAAATGTTTTCAGCCGTTTCGGATGAGAAAAATGAAACCGTTTATTACTGTTTTGTAAATGGATTATTCCTTGCCAGTCAACGTTCCGATATTATCGAACGGTCAGTCAGCCAACTGAGTGCACCGGTTGTTTCCGTGAATCCGTATTTTATGAAGGCCAGCCGGACTGCAACCGGACAGTCTGTTGTTTCGTGGTATGTGAACCACGCAGCTTTTTCCGGTTTTCTGTCCCGTTTGCTGAATGATAACCCTTCAGCAGAGGTAGATGAATTTGGCCGAAAAGCGACGGGGCCTGGCGAAAAGGTTAAAAATTTTCAAAGCTATGCTGCCTGGAGCGAACTCGATATGGAAATTAAGGAACGCAGCATTCAACTGAACGGAATATCAACGGACAGCGATTCGCTGAACCACTGGCTAACCATTTTTGAAGGACAGGAACCGGTGAAATACACAGCCAGCGAGGTATTGCCGAAAAACACCTCGTTTTTTTGCTGTTTTACTTTTTCCGATAACGATCGTTTTTTTACGAATCTCGAAAAGTATAATTCACTGGCGGCGAATGAAGCGAAACGTTTGGAACTATTCAAAAAAATGGATAGCGAATTTCGTTCCAGAGTGGAGGATATTTTTAAACAACTTGTTGGCAACGAAGTTATAGTGGCTGCCAATTCCGTGCCTGCTGAACCGGCAATGAAAAATACTTTTTTTATTGTACAAACCCCTGGAAGAACAACTGCCGTTGAGTTGTTTGACCAGTTGATGCAAAACCATGCCGCCGTGAAAGGTGTCAATCCGGATAGTCAGAAAAGCATTTATCCGGTTGACGAAGAAACCCGTTTTACCATTTACCGGTTCCCGTTTCCATCATTTCCCGGCATTTGGCTCGGAAAACCGTTTACCCTCGCGCAGGCCGGTTTTGCCACTTTTTTTGGGAATTATCTGGTTTTTTGCAGCTCTGAAAAAGGATTACAGGATTATCTTCATCAATTGGTTTTAGGCGCAACATTGGCCAAAGATCCTGGTTATTCTGCCTTTAGCGAAAACATTTTGTCCCGGGCAAATATCAATGTCTATACCGATATCCCAAAGGTTTCCCCTTTCTTCAATGAGATGCTGAATGAAAATCTTGCCCGTATTGTTTCGGATAAAGAAGAATCACTGAAAAAAATGGAAGCCGTGAACTGGCAGGTTCTGAATGATAAAGAGTTTTTCTTTAATTCCATATATCTTTCTTACAACGAAAAAGTAAAGGAAGATGCCCAAACCACCTGGCAAAGCAATGTGGGCAGTGCCATCCGCACCAGACCTCAACTGGTTGTCAACCATAATGATAGATTGAACAATGAAATAATTTTTCAGGACAACCGGAACAATCTTCTCCTGGTTACCGGCGAAGGCCGCATCCGTTGGAGTTTGCCACTTTCTGAGCCAGTTCTAAGCGAAATTTTTCAGATTGATTTCCTGAAAAACGGCAAACTGCAGTACCTGTTTAACACCAAAACAAAATTGTATGTAATTGACCGCAACGGCAATAATGTCGGCAATTTCCCTGTTACGTTCCGCTCGCCGGCAACCAACGGGGTGAATGTTTTCGACTACGACAACAACCGGAACTACCGCTATTTTGTGGCTTGCGAAAACCGGAAAGTGGTTGCTT
Source organism: uncultured Maribellus sp. (assembly GCA_964533365.1). Taxonomy (GTDB): domain Bacteria; phylum Bacteroidota; class Bacteroidia; order Bacteroidales; family Prolixibacteraceae; genus Draconibacterium. The sequence continues at coordinate 4,387 of CAZHKI010000338.1, forward strand.
ACGATTTTGCCGGAAACCTTATTTCGGGCTGGGATTTTGGACAAACCGACCATGAAGTGAACACTCCGATCCAGCATTTCCGGGTTAGCGGCAAAGACTATATTGTGTTCAAAGATAAATCGCGCATTTATATTCAGGACCGGCAGGGAAAAACGCGGGTAAAAACTTCGGCGAAATTCGAAAATTCGCGAAATCCGCTGGTTTTGAATCTGAACGGAACTCCCAAAATAGTGGCGACCGACATTTCGGGGAAAGTTTTTTATCTTTATTTCGATGGCAATTTTGCTGAGAAACCGGGAGTACCATCGGGTGAAAACCATTTTTTTACCGTCGATGATATGAACCGAAACGG
>CAZHKI010000339.1:0-4734 GCA_964533365.1 uncultured Maribellus sp.
GAAAATCATTTATCAACAATTCCGTTTCATTGGCAGCAATCAGCATCGGCATTTTCAGTGTCTAAATCACATGTAGATAAAGTTTGTAAGTACATTTTGAACCAACCCGAACATCACAAAAAAGTTAGTTTTGCAGAGGAATTTGAAAGATTTTTAAAATTTTACGAGAAATCGATACAGGATAAGGTAAATAAGGTTGATGACATCGTCTGAATGATATGCTACTAAGGTGGAAAACGAAATAAGGGTTTAAAAAACTACCAAAAACCTTATTTTTACAGACAACCTTAGTAGCCAATAGATTGCAATAGAAAACCAACCTTATTTACCTTATTTCAATGAAAAACAATAAGAAAAATTATAAAATAACTAAACCATAAACCTATGAAAATCAAAACTTTTTCTCTGTTTTTGCTGATAGCTTTATTCGCATTTTCATGCACTGTCCAAAAACTATCCGAACGTGAAATCAATTTCAACAGCGACTGGAAATTTATCCGTGCCGATGTTGCCGGGGCTGAACAACCCGGGTTTGATGATGCTGCCTGGCGAACGCTGGATTTACCGCACGATTACAGCATCGAAGATTTGCCTGCAAAAGACGGTGTAAAACAAATCGGGCCATTTTCTGAAGAGAGTGCCGGAGGAGCATCAACTGGTCATGTTGTGGGTGGCACAGCCTGGTACCGCAAACATTTTACACTCGAAAAAGCCGATGAAGGAAAGTTAGTTCAGGTACTTTTTGATGGTGTTTATATGAATGCCGATGTGTGGATTAACGGTCAACTTTTGGGCAATCATCCCTATGGCTACACAGCTATCGCATACGATTTAACGCCTCATCTCAATCCGGCCGGACAGGAAAATGTGCTGGCAGTACAGGTGAAAAACGAGGGTAAAAACTCGCGCTGGTACAGTGGTTCAGGAATTTATCGAAATGTTAAACTCATAAAAACCAATCCAATTTATATTGATTTGTGGGGAGTTGTAGTAAAAACACCTCAGGTAACAGCTGAAAAAGCCACAGTGTCAGTTGATGTTACCCTTGTCAATTCCTCTTCTGAAAATAAAAACTTCACTTATAAAATCGATTTTACAGCTCCGGATGGAAAACCGGTTCCGGGTTTGACAGATGAAAAAAGTCTGGAAGCGGGTAAAACGTTTGTTTTCACGCAGGAATTTGCACTTCCTGATTACAAATTGTGGTCGGTTGAAAACCCTGAATTGTACAAAATTACGGTTCAATTGCTCGATGGCAGCAAAATACTCGATGAGGTTACTGAGAATTTTGGAATCCGCACCACTGAATTTTCACCAGAAAAAGGATTCCTTTTGAACGGGCAACTGGTTGAGCTGAAAGGCGGTTGTTTGCACCACGACAACGGCCCGTTGGGCTCAGCGGCGTTTGAACCCGCAGAATACCGCCGGGTAAAAATAATGAAGGAAAATGGGTTCAACGCCATCCGCACTTCGCACAATCCGCCATCAAAAGCTTTTCTTGATGCCTGCGACCAACTGGGAATATTGGTGATGGACGAATCGTTCGACCAGTGGCAACGGCCCAAAAATCCGCAGGATTACAGCCTGTATTTCGACCAGTGGTGGGAAAAAGACCTGGAAGCGATGGTTAAACGCGACAGGAATCACCCGTCAATTATCATCTGGAGTATCGGAAATGAAATCAACGAAAGAGCCGATTCTTCAGGGGTGGAGATTGCAAAGAAATTAAAGGCGAAAATTCTTGAAATGGATAAAACAAGGCCGGTAACTCAGGCAGTTTGTCATTTCTGGGACCACCCGGGTTGGGGCTGGGAACGCACGGCTCCTGCTTTTGCGCAATTGGATGTACACGGCTACAATTACAGATGGGGCGATTATGAAGCTGACCACGCTGGTTTCCCTGAACGGATTATTATCGGAACCGAATCGTTTCCAAAAGAAGCTTTTGAAAACTGGCAAATGGTTGAAAAGCATTCATACGTAATCGGCGATTTTGTTTGGACAGGCATGGATTATCTGGGTGAATCGGGAATTGGTCATACAAAAATGGATACCAGCAAAACAGGGTTTTTGCCTCCCTGGCCCTGGTTTAACGCTAATTGCGGCGACATCAGTATTCTGGGTTACAAAAAGCCGCAGATGCTTTATCGTGACGTTGTCTGGAAAAATTCTGACCTCGAAATGCTTGTTCATGCACCAATTGCTGAAGGATTGAAGGAAATTGTGAGTCAATGGGGCTGGCCCGAAGAATGGCAGTCATGGAACTGGGCGGGAAATGAAGGAAAGCCTTTGCAGGTTTCGGTGTATTCACGCTGCGATTCGGTTCGGCTGGAGCTGAACGGAAAATTGATAGGTAAAAAAGAGGTTTCAGAATCGACTAAACTTACGGCTCTATTCGATGTTCCATACGAACCCGGTGAATTAACCGCAATTGGTATAAAAGACGGGAAGGAAATTGTGCGTCAATCGCTGAAAACCGCAGGAGAACCTGCACAACTGAAAATCACATCCGAAGAAAACAATTTCGAGGGAATCAACAACGAGCTGGTTTATTTTAACATCGAAGTTTTAGATGAAAACGGATTGCTGGTTCCGAATGCGACAATTCCGGTTGAATTTGAAATTTCGGGTGGTGGAAAAATACAGGCAGTTGGCAACGAAAACCCGGCTGAAATGCACAGTTTTCAGCAACCACAGGTTAATTCATATCGCGGGAAATGCCAGTTGATTGTCAGAAAAGACAAAACCGGCGCCGCCATTCAGGTTACTGCAAAATCGGCAGGATTGACACCGGGGAAAATTTGAAATTATTAAACATGAAGACACAAAGACACAATGTTAATCATTTAGTGTCTTTGTGTTCATTTTATATTTCTTATGTTTTTTCCTAATCGTCATCGAACGCAGGGTTTGTTCGTGGGTGAGACCTTCACCGAAATGCCAGCCACCGGCAGGATTTCCGTCGTGGTTGGTGCGGAAAACGGCAGCAAAAAAAGTAAACAGCGGTTCAATATTTTCGACCGGGAAATCGGTTCCGTTGGGCAGCCAGCCGTTTTGCAGCAATAAAGTCTGGGAATCCATTGGTTTTCATTTGAAGTGGTTTGGTTTTTTCAGTTATTTTTGGTTTTTCAAAATTGTAATATGAAGTCTGCAATCAATATTTTCATCTTTTTCAATTTATTCGTCATTATGGAATCATGTACCGGGAAAAAACAAGCCGACCTTATAGTTACAAACGCAACAGTTTACACAGCCGACAGTACATTTTCAAAGGTGGAAAGCTTTGCAGTAGTCGATGGTGAAATTACTGCCCTCGGAACCTCAGAAGAAATTCTGAAACAATACAATTCAGAAAATATTGTTGATGCCACCGGAAAATTTGTTTACCCGGGGTTTAACGATGCGCACTGTCATTTTAACGGGTACGCCAATAACCTGGCGCAATACGCCGATTTGCGAGGAACAACCAGTCCTGAAGAAATTTACAACAGGTTGGAAAATCATCACGAAAAATTTGACGGTGATTGGATTCTGGGACGGAGCTGGGATCAAAACGATTGGGAAGTGAAAGAATTTCCGGATAAAACTGAACTTGATAAACTGTTTCCCGAAACGCCGGTTTACCTCGTTCGAGTTGACGGACATGCCGGCTGGTGTAACACAAAAGCGCTCGAAATGGCCGGAATTACTGCTGCCACAAAAGTGCCGGGAGGTGATGTGGTGCTGAAAAACAGTGTTCCAACCGGTGTTTTGGTTGATAATGCAATGGGACTGGTTTCAAAACTGATTCCCGAAATTGCGGGTGAACAGCAACAAAAAGCGCTGCTCGAAGCACAGGCCAACTGTTTTGCTGCCGGGCTGACTTCGGTAACCGACTGTGGCCTCGACAAAAACACCATTTTGCTGATGCAGGAAATGCAAAACCGCGGCGAACTGAAAATGCGGGTAAACGCGATGCTTAACCCGACCAACGAAAACATTGATTTTTTTGTGAAAAAAGGTCCGCTTATGGGCGAAAAACTGGTGGTAAGAACCATAAAACTGTATGCCGATGGTGCACTGGGCTCGCGCGGGGCACTGATGCTGGAAGATTATTCCGATAATCCCGGAAACCACGGTTTACAAATCGAAACACAGGAATATTACGATAAAATCTGTCAATTGGCGCTCGACAACAATTTTACGATGGCTACCCACGCCATTGGCGACAGCGCCAACCGGCTGATGCTGAATACATACGGCAAATTTCTGAAAGAGAAAAATGACCGTCGCTGGCGGATTGAACATGCGCAAATCATCAACCCGGACGATTTTGCAAAGTCTGCTGAATTTTCAATTGTGCCATCGGTGCAGGCAACACATTGCACGTCGGATATGTCGTGGGCAGAAAATCGGGTAGGAGTGGAGCGAATTAAAGGCGCTTATGCGTACCAAGTACTTTTGCAGCAAAATGGCTGGCTGCCCAACGGCACCGACTTTCCAGTGGAAAATATTGAACCGCTGTTTACTTTTTTTGCTGCCGTTTTCCGCACCGACCACAAAGGTTTTCCCGAAGGTGGATGGCAGATTGAAAATGGCCTCAGCCGCGAACAAACACTGCGCTCAATGACCATCTGGGCAGCAAATGCTTCGTTCGAAGAAAACGCAAAAGGCAGCCTCGAACCCGGTAAATATGCCGATTTTGTGATTTTTGACACCGATTTGCTGACTGCAACCCCGCAACAGGTTTTGGGG
>CAZHKI010000340.1:0-4733 GCA_964533365.1 uncultured Maribellus sp.
TTTTTAATTCCAAACTGTTTGTTGTACCAGGCCTGGGCAATGGCGGTATTGGCTTTATGGCTCCCGGCAGGCGAAACGCTTTCGTTTTTATAATAGATTTTAGCCGGGGTGCCCAGGGCAGCTTCCAGTTCGTAAGCACGGATCAGCGGGCTGGGCCGCCACTGGACAAGCACTTCACGGATAGGTTCCGGAATATCAATCCAGCGATCCATACTTACTTCCTGTTCAATCAGGTTCATGGGGAAAACCGGCGCCAGCATTTCAGGCGTAATTGGTACTCCGCCCGGGCCTAGCGGCGGGTTTAAAGGCGTTGGCAGATCGGGTGCAATGTTGTACCACTGTTTCGGCATTTCCGACTCATCGAGAAAAATTTTCTTCTGTCTTGTCATGATTTTATCGTTTTAATTTAAATTTTTAAAAACAGAAAGAGGGGATTCATTGCATACATGGCAATGAATCCCCTCTCCGGCCTTTACGACGGCAAATACATATTTTCTTCTCGCGTTTCCATTTTCACGTTACGCCAGTGCCATTCTTTCCCGTATAAAGGCATTTTGTACATATCTCACTTTATCTCAGCCTGTAAAACTAACAATAATTTTTAGCGGAGCAAACATTTGTTCTTCATTTTTCAGGGAAATGAACCGGGACAAGCGAAGGGAAAGCATCTGGTTTGAGGGATAAAAGCAGGTTTTGAGTAGCTGGCGTGGTTTTCTTCTGTTTATCTGCTGGCTTCCGGCCTTGAATTTCCTTTCTTGAAATGGCCTACAGTAACCCCGGTATTTTTATGGAATGCCCGGTTAAACGAACTCAACGATCCGAAACCCGATGCCGTAGCGATTTCCTGGATGGATGGCTGGTTTCCCGTTTCGGTTTTTATCAATGTAATGGCATGTTCAATTCGGTATTTGTTGATCAAATCATTGAAACTGAGACCAAATTCCGTGTTAATCAAATTCGACAGGTAAGTCCGGTTTGTATTCAGTTTCGGGCACAAATCGGTAATTTTGAGTTCCGGTTCCAGATATATTTTTTTCTTTTCCAGCAGGTCCAGCAAATTCTGCTTTAATTTTTCATTTCGCTGATTGGTGCTGCTTTTCCCTTCCCCGCAATCCTTTTTTTCATCGTCATCCAATGATTTAATATTGAAATTCTGGCGGTTTCCCTGAAGCCCGATGATAAAAAACAAACTGCTGAACAACAAGGACGGGATAGCCAGGAGCCAGATTTTTTCCATAAAAAATCCACGGCCCAAAAGGTTTACAATAAAGCTTAAAACAGAAGTGGCCAGCAACGAGGTGAGCAGCAAATTCACCCAAAGCAGTTCCCGTCCCTCCAGGTTGGAATAAAAGTTGGCGATGCGCTGGTTGTATTTTTTGGCTAACCGAAACCCAAGAACCAGGTAACCCAGAGTTTGTACCCCAAAAACCAGGCGGCTCAGGAAAAAAATCACAGCCATGGTTTTGACCAGAACAGAAGTTTCGCCACCGGGAAACTCACTTTCAACCAATACCTTTTGGAAGTAAGCCTGTTTTTCTTCGGGTGATGCCAGCCAATTAGCTAAAAAGAAGGCGATAAAAAAAACAAAAGCCGGGATAAAATGCCTGAAATACGACCTTTTCAACGTCAAATCGCAGGTGAGCAACCGGATGTAAAGGTAGTACATCGGATATACCGAAAGCCCGACGAGTTGGTAAAGACTGTCGAGTTTTAAATACAACTGCTGATAGCCCAAAAAGTAAGTGGCATGGCAGCCATACAAAACCGAAACCACCAGCATAAACAATCCCAGCCAAAAGCGGGCTTTATTGGCACTAAATCCGGCAATTAAAAAAACCAATGCCCAAAACAGGGTAACATAGAGGGGTGTGATAACGAAAACTTCCTTCAGCATACCCAATCCGATTTCATTTTTACGATTTGAACTGAACTATTTACGATTTGAACAGCGAAAAACTGACGTCGTTGTAATTTAGTCCCCGACTAAAAAAAACTAAAAATAGATGAAAACTTTTACCTCGCAAATTTTCATGTTCCTGATTTTGGTAACATGGTTTAATTTCTTTTCTCTTCAGTCCAAAGCCCAGTCATTTTCACATCCTGCAACAGGATTGGTTGTGACGGGAGATGTGATGCACGCCCAGTCGGGCAGTAATTTTATCGGGGTGGTTTATTCCCGAACCGGAAATGTGTATTACAACCAGGTCAATCCGGGAGGAGTTTGGGGAGAAGAAACATTGCTGGGTACTGGCAGCGAAGCCCGGCTGGCCATCGACAGCAACGATCATCCCCATGTGGTTTTTACCGCCGCAACCTCCCCAACAAAAATTGCCTACTTTAAATTCGACGGCAGCAACTGGAGCGAGGTGGTATATATTGAATCGAACAACGCGGGGGCATGTTCAAAACCGGATGTTGCTGTGGATGGAAGTGGATTTGCGCATATTACCTATACTGACACGAAAGGTTATTTGTATGGACTTTATGACTACGAAGATATTATGTATGCAGAAAATTCTTCAGGAGCATTTATAAAACAAATCATAGTCTTTGGTTCAAAAGATAATTCAACCTCTCCTTGGTTGATGTGGAGATATCTTTATGGCTCATATATCACCTTAGACGAAAATGATAATTACTATATAGCTTATCAACAAGATTTTCAATACAGAGACAGCGGAATGCCTGCCTATACTACTAATTATTATAGTGTGAAAGTAAAGTCAGAAACAGGAACTGGCAGCTCAATAGAATATAGTTCTACAAATAGTACCTCAGCATCCTCAAAAATTGGACTTTATGATCTTATTTCCATTAATGGTATTCCGGTAATTCTGCATAAAGAAGAAACTTTGAAAATTTCGCAATTAACAAATGGTACCACCATTAGTTTTTCAAATACCCAAGATGTTTCTGCAACAACTTCGGTAAGTTCAATAGCCGGAAATGCTACCGATCTGGCCGTTGGCGGAAAAAACAACACCAATCTTTTTACTCAGTTTAATGATCTCGGACATGTTTACACTGACGTGGTGGTTAAAAACACCGTTGTCTCGGCAGTGGAAGTGGGAGGAGTATTTTATGCCGTTTACACTGATAATGGCGACGGGATGGTAAAAATCCGCGAAGTGGCCGAACCACTCTCCATCACTCAATTCGGGGTTCCCGGACAAGACGGCCCGACTGTAATCGACGGACAGGCCGGTACAGTGGATGTTAAAGTCGTGGCAGGTACCAGTTTGTCGAACCTTGTGGCAACTTACTCCACAACGGCCGATGTTACCGGCACCAGTGTGGCAACTGTTCCGCAAACATCAGGCATTACAGCCAACAATTTCACTACCCCGTTGACGTATGTGCTGACCGACGGGACCAATTCCAGAAACTGGCAGGTTTCAGTCAGCGTGGGTATCCTCGACACCATCGAGGTTGAAATCTGCGATGGCGAAACCTATTCTTTTAACTCCAATGATTATTCAGAATCCGGAAATTATACCGAAACGTTTACTGCTTCAAACGGAAGCGACAGTACCGTTTTGCTCATTCTAACGGTACACCCGGAATATGCAGTTTCAGCTTCAGCAACACGTTGTATGAATGAGCTACCCTACCTTTTCGGTTCACAAACCCTTACCACATCGGGGATTTACACTGAAACGTTTGAAACCATACACGGTTGCGACAGTACGGTAACATTAACGTTAACGGTTTATCCGAGCTACAATTTACCTGCTCCTGAAACCCATGTTGCATATTATCCCTTTGACGGAGACGCCAACGATGTAAGCGGTAACGGGCTTAACGGAACCGTTAACGGCGCCACGTTAACCGATGATCGGAACGGGAACACAAACAGCGCATATTTTTTTGACGGATACGCAGGGCAAAACGGAATTGATGTTGAACATTCTGATCAACTGTATATGAATGGGCCATTCAGCATTTCTTTATGGTTAAAACCCGAAATAGCTCAAAATGCATTGATTCTTGGAAAATCAAATTTTACACTAACAACAAATTATTGGGTGAGAATAAGTTCTGATGGTAACATTTTTTGGGACTACCATGGTATTCAGGCTACAACAACCAGTCCTCTGCAACCCAACAATTGGTACCACATTGTTTTTACGGCAAACAATCCGGGAGGTGAAAAAAATATTTATATCAACGGACAATTAATTTCCGGAACAAATTCATATCCTTCCAATATGAATTTTGGAAACGTTACCACCAGGCTGACCATTGGGTATTCAAGTTATTACAGCGACTATTTTAAAGGTGCCATCGACGATATTGAAATTTTTGATAAAGAATTAACGGAAGATGAAATAGCTATTTTATATGACGAATCATTGCTGGTACAAGATGCAGAAATCTGCGAGGGGGAAAGTTTCAATTTTGGCGGAACGGATTATACCACAGCCGGAGAATATGAACACACCTTTACTACCATTAACGGTTGCGACAGCACGGTTACGCTAATCCTGACTGTAAACCCGGTGTACAACCACACCGAAACTGCGGAAATCTGCGCAGGCGACAACTATCGTTTTGGAGGGACTGATTATACCACAACCGGCGAATACGAACACACCTTCACTTCCATAAACGGTTGCGACTCCACGGTTACGCTAACCCTGACCGTGAATCCGGTGTACAACCACACCGAAACAGCGGAAATCTGCGCAGGCGACAGCTACAGTTTTGCTGGGACCGATTATACCGCAACCGGC
>CAZHKI010000341.1:0-4702 GCA_964533365.1 uncultured Maribellus sp.
TTTTGAGCTGTAGTTTGCGGCTGCCCTTCATTTCGCGTACTTTTTCGTCGTTGGGCAGGTTGATGGCGATGGTTTTACTTCCGGCATTGCAGTCGCCGGCATAATAAACGGCGTCGTAAACATTCATATCGGAGTCCATCCCCGGGGTTTCATTTTTATAAGCCGGTTCGCAGGGCAGGTCTTTTTGCAACCCGGGCAGCAAAGCTCCAAAACGAACCAGTTTTTCGCTCCATTCTTTATCTTTAATCAGGATAAACGATTCGTGAGCGGCTTTGTAGCCAAACAGTTGATCTTCATAACTTTCTATGGGGCCGATAATGAAATCGATGGTGTTGTTTTTCATTTCCATCCAGGCGATGTCGCTCGTGAAATATTCATCGGTCAGCAACGCATCGGCACGTTTTTCCAGGTAATTTTTCAATCCTTCATCTTCGGCCAGTTCAGCAGCTTTGATTAATAATCCGGCTGCTTCCTTAATTTGTCCTTCGAATGCGACGTGATAAGGAACAGAAACCAGCTTTCCGTCTTCGCCACGACGTATCATGGTGTAGAGGCTGTTTTTAGTGGAATCGTCCCAGGCTTCAAATTCTTCCTTGGTCATATCAACCGGGTAAAAATTGGCGCCTGCCGGTTTGGCCTCAAAACCGGGTACAAACGGCTGGTTGTTGTTCAGCCGTTCCCACGGGCCGTAATTGATATTGATAAACTTCTCCATGAATTCATTCTGCTCCACCGAGAATAATTCGTCCTTAATTCCATAGGCTTCCAACCAGAAAATATCGTCCATAATCCGGGCAGCCTCCAGCAGCAACGGCAACATTTGCCGTTCTTTTTCTGTCAGCACGCTTAAATCGGTCGTCAGAGCAAATGAGGCAAATTCATCGGCTTTTTGTTTAATGTCCTGATTTTCATGCATGGTATCCGTTTTTCTTTGATTCGTGTTGCAACCCAACAGAAGAGCTGTTAGTACAACGATAATCCCAATATGTTTCATTTTGTTGAATGGATTTAATTTATAAACCCAAAACTACAAAATGCTGAACAAAATAAGCAGATGGAAGTCATTTTTCGGGATAGTTTTATTCATTGTCCGGATTACATTCCAAAACCCAGATGGATTCCCAGTGAAAAATGGGTGTGTTCGCTGTCGAAACCCAACCCGAACATGGGCCCGAGATGAAATCCGGCAACATGAAACTCGAACACTCCTTCGGTATGAAATGCAGGTTTAACTTCGTTTTCGGCATCGACCTTTTCGAAAACAATACCAGGCCCCGCATTCAATGAAAAGAATTCAAGCAGGCGGTAATTCAGCAGAACATTCAGTCCGTTGTGCCAGTTTTCCCCTTTCAATCCTTCGTATCCCATGCCCAGGCTCCAATTGCTTTCATTTCCCAGTTTTCGCATCAGATGAACATGAACCCCCGGATCCATCCCCTGTTCTCCGGCTATTTTTGCTGAACTCAGTCCCAACCCGATGTGCCAGGTATGCCCGGCATCGCGCACAGTATGTTCATGCTCCAGATGATCAACCTGCGAATACGATGAAAAAGCAAATAAAAAAAATATCAAAAAGATTATTGCCCGGTAACTGTTTCTCATCATCAGAATGGTTTGAAAATTTTTGCTTTTAAAGCGGGCAAAGGTAAAGATTTATAAAGAAACAGTTTCATCGTAAAAATCTATCGTTTATTCAATCCCTAAATTATGAATTATTGAACCTGACAATTTTTTCCAAATCGTTTTTGCGAAAATCCTGATTTTCAATTTACTTCACTTTATACCAGACAATTGTTAAACTACGTTGTTTCTATTCATTATCAGATTAATCCAAAGCAAATGGCTATAAAACTTGGTCCGTTTAGCCCTCCGTGCATGATTACCCCAACCCAGGTATTTTTTGTCCGTTGAACCATATACGATTGAATGAAAATTAAAGGAATCAGCGTAATCAGCAATTGCCACCCAAAAGCAATATGAAATATGCCCCACCCCAGTCCATGAATCAGCCATGCGTATTTGCCAAACGCCACTTCCTGCCTCGGCAGCATGACCCCTCTCCACAAAAACTCTTCTCCCAAAATATTTAAAATCCAATAAGGAACCCAAACCAAAAGCAACCAATATCTTCCTTTTGACAAAGGTTCAAACGACATGAATGCAGGAGAATGGTCAAATTCACCGGTCACCAGTTCCAGTCCTTTCATAAATAACCCACTTAAAATTCCGGCAAAAACCAATCCGAGCAGCCCCATTAAAATATCATTCCGTGTGATTTTCCGAAACCTCAGCCGCTCGATCCAGATACGTTTTGAAAAGTTATTTCCTTCTGCTTTCAAAATCAGAAATCCTGTAATAATCAACGGCATAAAAATCCCTGCTCCGGCTACAAAAAACCAAAAAAGGATGGTTTCCTGTCCTGTTTTATTACTCAGAAATGGAATTAAATACTTTGTCATGACAAACATTAAGATTGCTGCCGGAATGTATATAGCAAACGAACCTGCAAATCCTAACTTTTTTATATTTTTTTCTGATTGTGTCATTTAATTTTTTATTTAAAATTAATTGGCATAAATGATCACCAACGCTTTATCGTTCTTAAAATGAACAGATTCACAAACACATACGCTGACAATAAATTAATAATTGCTATTCAGCATTTTCATAACAGAGACTAAAATAGAAATATATCCCGATTTATTGCAACGGTCAAATCAAACCCAATTCTTCCTGATGTTCTTTTCGAAACTTTCTTCGTACGATAAATCATGAATCCCGCAAAAGTTGAATTCTTTTCTGAGCAAAGAAAAAGCCCGCAACTCATTGAATATCTCGTTTTTATAAGCTATTTATAAATTCCCTTCCCCAATGACATATAATGGAACGTTTATCATCCATTCTTCTTTCTTATAATCGGTTAATGATGTTCGGATGGCTTTTGAAGGTTTGTATTTTTCACAGAACAGCCGGAAGCTCTTCGCTTTCAGGTTTTCACCCGATTTTACTTCAACCGGAATAACCTTTCCTTCTTCCTGAATAACAAAATCAACTTCGGATGTACTCCGTTCGTTTGTCCAGTAACCGATATACCGCTCACTGTTCAAACGTAGTTGCTGCATCACGTATTGTTCGGTGAGCGCGCCTTTGAACTCGCTAAATATTTCATCACCTTCAATAATTGTCCTTACATCCAGTCCGGCCATGGCACCAAGTAAACCGACATCGTGCAAGAACAATTTGAATACAGAGATTTCCTGGTATGCTGCCAGTGGAATTCCAGGTTTTGATACCCGGTGGCTCTTTAATAGTAAGCCGCAATCCACCAACCACTGAATGGCCAACTCAAAATCTTTGGCACGGGCGCCTTCTCTTAAGACCCCATACACGAATTTTTTATTTTCTTTAGCCAACTGAGATGGGATACTTTGCCAAACCATCCGAATCCGGGGAACGGTTTCATTAGGTGCATGTTTTGAAAAATCACCTTCATACGAGTTAAGTATCCTGTTTTGAATCCGGCGGGCTAATTGCCAGTCACGGGTCTGGATAAAAGCAGACACTACTTCAGGCATTCCACCTATGTAAAAGTAATAACGGAGGTATTCTTTTAGTTTTTCGGTAAATACGGAAACAACACTCCAGTTTTTCGCCTTTAAAGCATCTACCAGTGCCGATTCATTCAGTGAAAGCAGGAATTCATAAAACGAAAGTGGACGTAAGTCGAGGAAATCGATCTTGCCAACCGGAAACGAAACCTGACTGTACAATCCCATTCCAAGCAGTGAACCAGCTGCAATTACATGATATTGAGGGGCATTTTCACAGAAATATTTCAGGGAAGTTACTCCGCGTTCCGCTGACTGAATTTCATCAAAGACAATCAGTGTATCTTCTGCTGCTATCGTTGTTTGGGACTGTATCTGCAGTACTGTGATAATTCGCTCAATGTCAAAATCATTGGAAAAAATATTCTGTAATGCCGGGGTTTCTTCAAAATTTACATAAACGAGTTTGTTATAGGAGGTACGGCCAAACTCCTGTAAAAGCCATGTTTTCCCTACCTGTCGGGCACCTCTGACAATAAGTGGCTTACGGAATTTATCTTGTTTCCACCTTTTTAAGCTGACAATCGATTCCCGATACATCTGTTTATCCATTTAAATTTGATGTAAAAATACACTTTTATCAAGATAGATTTGACTTTAAAACACATTTTTATCAATATAAGATTAAATTATTTTGTCATTTACATCAAACAAAAATACACTATAAGCAAAAATTGTTATTTATAATCTGGAATGATATCTGTTTATTTGTTGCCATTAAATGTTGTTTATTTTCAACAAAATATATTTAAATGTATCAAATTAACAACAAAATACCGCTGGTTATTGAAGTATCCTTTCTTGTAACGCAAGAAAAAAACAACAGATTTGATTGTTCTCATCATAATTAATTTTAAAAAACTGGTCCCGATTCGCTGTTTTTAATACCATAAAATTACATTATGAGAGGGCACAAAACAATAGCAAACAAGACCAAATTAAACCATTTAACACTAACTATTTCAAAGAGTTATGAAGCTTTTGGTGACCCATTTTATCCTATTTAACACATAGGTCACCAAATAGTCCCTTAAAAGTTGACTAAAAGTGACCTTTTTTTGTTTTTTACCAAAATAAAAAAGCACTTAAATCAT
>CAZHKI010000342.1:0-4700 GCA_964533365.1 uncultured Maribellus sp.
AACCATCAATCATTACCGATGAAAAACCATTGTCGATACAATCTTTGCAAAGCTCGAATGTATCGCCGTGGTCGAGGTGAAGTACAATTGGAATTTCATAACCCAGTTCTTTTACATATTCCACAGCGCCTTTGGCCATGTTGCGCAGCAAGGTGGCGTTGGCATATTTACGGGCGCCCGAAGAAACCTGTAAAATAACCGGCGACTTGGTTTCAACGCAAGCCATCAGAATGGCCTGTAACTGTTCCAGGTTGTTAAAGTTGTATGCCGGGATGGCGTATCCGCCTGCAACGGCTTTGGCAAAAAGCTCTTTGCTGTTTACCAGTCCTAATTCTTTATAACTGACTGCCATTTTATTTTGTTTTAATTTGTTAAACACAATATTAGCGAGGTGAAATTACATAAAATTCATTTATAAAGAGAGCTTTGAGAAAAAGTGGAAATAAATTTAACCCAGTCGTAACATCTTTTTTTGAATATTTCAGCCGAATTATTCTGCAATTTTACCGGGTTCGCGGTTACCTTTTCCTCTGACTCCCCTGATTTTATCGCCCAGTTCCACTCTTGCCGATTCCCCGATTTTGACCAGCTCTTCCACCACTTCAGGAAATTGTGCGGCAACATCGGTCGTTTCCGAAATGTCGTTTTTCAGGTTGTAAAGTTCCATTTGGGTGAGTGTGCCGGAATTGTAGGACCCGGGGAATCCGTCCTTGCCGGGTTCAACGCCGAGGTAGGAGCGGTATTTATGCGGGAAATACAATTTCCAGTCGCCTTTGCGGACGGCAATCAGTTCACCTCCATAATAGCACCAGAATTCGTCGCGCGGGGTGACGTCTTCTCCTTTCAAAAGCGGGAGAATGCTCACGCCATCGATTTTATTTTCAGGCAGTTTTGCTCCGGTCAGTTCAGCAATAGTCGGTAAAATGTCGATAGTGGATGCCATTTTTTCCACTGTTTTTCCAGCACCTATTTTCCCTGGCCACCAAAAAATACAGGGTTCGCGGTGGCCGCCTTCCCACATGGCGCCCTTCCCTTCGCGCAACGGAAATGCTGAGCCGGCATGGTTGCCAAAGTTCAGCCACGGGCCGTTGTCGGAAGTGAAAATTACGAGCGTATTTTTATCCAGTCCGTTTTCTTTCAGTGCCTTCGCAATTTCGCCCACCGACCAGTCCACTTCCATCATTACGTCGCCAAACAGTCCTTGTCCGCTTTTCCCTTTGAACTTATCGGAAACGGCAATCGGCACATGTACCATCGAATGCGGTAGGTACAGGAAAAACGGGTTTTTCCTGTTTTCCTGAATGAACCGGACAGCCCGTTCGGTGTAGAGCGTGGTTAATTCGCCCTGTTCCGCGAGGGTCCAGATTTCGCGCACCGTTTCGTTCCCTTCCATCAGCGGCAGGGGCGGGTAATCGGCTTTTCGCAGGATGGGTTGATTTTCCTTGTTTTTATAGGGAACACCGTCGTAATCGACCGGCCACATGTCGTTGGAATAGGGAATTCCGAAATATTCGTCGAATCCCTGCTGCAGCGGCAGGAATTCGTGGTGGTGGCCCAGGTGCCATTTCCCGACAATGGCCGTGCGGTAACCCAGTGGTTTTAGCATTTCGGCCAGGGTCACTTCGTTGGGGTTCAGCCCTTCTTTTGCCGAAGGAGGATAAGCCCCGCGGACATTCACCCGGTCGGGATAGCAGCCGGTCATCAGGGCAGCCCGCGACGCGCTGCACACGGCAGTACCTGCATAAAAACTGGTGAAACGCATTCCTTCGGCAGCCAGTTGATCGAGATGGGGCGTTTGATATCCGGTAGCGCCAAAACTGCCAATGTCGGCATAACCCATGTCGTCCATAAAAATGAGCACAATGTTGGGAAGTTGTTTTTGCGATGCATTTTGGCACGAAAAACCAAACATCGCAGCCAGGAACATAAGCAGGATTATTTTTTTCATCTGCATTTTGGTTTGATTGCTGATCAAAGTTAGTTTTTTTAAAAAGAAAACGGGAATCCAAATGAATGAAATCCCGTTTTCTGTAATGGATTATTTGAGCTTATTTGCTTAAATCTTTTATTCTGATATTCCTGAACCTGAGTTCTGATCCGTGTCCCAGGAAACCGATGTATCCTTTTTCGCGGAGCAGACCGGGGTGGTTTTTCCCGTCGAGGGTGCCGTTTTTGCTGGCTTCCTTTATATCTCCGTCAACAATGGTCACGCCATTGAGGATAACTTTCACCTTCGAACCTTGTACAATCACTTCTTCCGAATTCCACTCGCCCACCGGGTTGAGGTAACCGCGTTTGGCCGGGATTACGCCATACACTGAACCATGGTACTGGTATTCGTGCAGGTTGGCATAAATGGAAGCCGAGTTGTCGAGGATTTGCAGTTCCATACCTGCATATGCAGCATCGCCTTCCAGCGGCGCCCTGATTCCCAGCCCATTGTTGGCGCCGGGGGTAAGCTGGAATTCAAAACGAAAGTGAAAATCGCTGTATTCTTTTTCAGTGTAAATATTTCCATGGCCACCCCGTTTAGGATTAACCACCATCTCGCCGTTTTCGGCATAATAGTCGGTTTTGTTACCCTGCCAGCCGTCGAGATTTTTCCCGTTGAAAAGTGATTCGAATCCGTCGGCAATTTCTTCGTCGGTCAGCCCGATGTGGCGGGTATCGATTTCGCGGACGTAAATATCGCGGAAAGCCAGTTCGTTGCCGTGGGCCTGCAATTCGATAGTCCCGTTCTCGAAGATGGGGATGCTGCGATCCCAGTAGTTGTCCATGCGTACGTTATCGACCACCCGTTCGCCATTCAAATAAACGGTTACATTTTCGCCAATCATGGTAATGCGGAAAGTATTCCATTCGTCAATGGGATTATCGGCTACTTTCAGCGGATTGCGGATATTGTCGGCATTGTTGTTGTACAGTCCGCCGGAACCGACCTGTGCGCCAACTTCCACCCGCGAAGTATCCCAAATCTGAACCTGCGGGGTCCCGCGCAGATAAATACCGCTGTCGCCTTTTTTAGTAATTTTCCAATCGACGATCATCTCGAAATCTTTATAAATTTTTGAAGATACCAGGTTGGCGCCATGGCCGTTGAAAATAATCTGGCCATCTTTGACACTCCAGTTTTCCATCATTTTTTTGTTGGCTTCTTCCTGGGCTTTGGCACGCTCTTTTTCGTTTAGTTTTGCAATTTTTATCGGGTTGCCATCTAAAAGCATGCCCTGCCATCCGTCGAGGTTTTTCCCGTTGAACATGGAAACAAATCCTTTTTCTTTGGGCATTTTGGCAAGATAGTTCCGGATGTTGATTTTGTCGTAATCGCTCTCTTCGCCGCTGATTACCGAAGCAACCCGTTCCAGCAGCTGATGAACAAATTCACCCGAAAAACCGGGTTGTTCGCTTCCGGGCATAGCAATTTTCATGATGGCACGGGAGGTTGCCTGCTGCAGCGACTGATCATTGAGGAATTGTTCGAGATACACCAGCGACAGGAAGGTTTTCAGGTTGCCGATGGAATTGATGACCAGTATTTTTTCTTCTGAAGAGGCTGCAAACGGCATTATTTTCCGATACTGCAGCAACTTTTGGTCGTCGGGCAGGCTGGCAGTGCGCACCTGGCGGATAAAACTGGCAAATGCTTTGACGCGGAAATCGCCTGTCGAAGTCTGGCAGATTTCGTACAACGCGGCCGATGCGGCATATTCTTTCCAGTTGGCCAGGGCTTCAAAAGCCGTTTCTTTGGTTTTTCCTGTTGAATTTTTAAAATATGCCGAAACGGTTTCGAGGGCAACGGGTCCGCCAATTTCAGGAAGAATCGCCAGGATCCGATCTTTTTGGTTTGTATTTTTCAAGGCGGTGAACAGTTTGCCGTTTTCGGTTTTTTCCGGTTCAACACCTTTTGCAGCTGCAACAACAGCCAGTTGGGTTTCTTTTATTTCGGTTTCATTATTTACAGTCAGCAAAAGGCCGATGATGTCGTCCAGGTTCTTTTCGGTGGAAACCTTTTTTAATGCACGGAATGCAGCGGTTTTTTCGTCGGCGTCACCCGATTTTGTTAACGCGAAGATTTTGTCGAAGAAAGCGGTTCCCGATTTGGCAGCAATTAAATCGATAAAGGCAGCTTTTGTTTTTCCCGATGTTTTATCTAACCGGGCAGCCACCGGGGCGAGGTGCTTCTGGCTGAGCAATTGTTGAAGCGCGGTTTTGGCCGCTTCCAAATCCTGGCCTTTTGCCATGTGTTCAATCAAAACCGGAACGGCTTTGCTTCCTTCCAGTTTCAGCAGCGTGTTGATCGCTTCTGCCCGCACGACTCCGGATGGCGACTGGAGGTTTTCCTTCACAAAATTCACAGCCAGTACATCGCCTTTGCGGCCCAGCATGTCAATGATTTCTGCTTTGGTTTCATCGGAAACCGTACCGGCTTTTGCAATCCACTGACGGGTTGTGGCCACATCGTTCATTTTTTCGGCCAGGTTCAGGGCCGAGTACCGAAACGTTTTATCGGAATTGTCAACGGCTTTCAGTAAAAAAGGCATCACTTCGGTCCCGAAATGGCTGGAATAAATGGCCAGGGCTTTCGAGTAATTATGCAATTGGTCAGCCGAAGTATTGGCTTTGAAAATCTCCTTGCATGCTTTTTTGCAGAGATCGGTTTCGATGTTTTCGCCTAAACGGTTGGTATAATCAATAAAAGC
>CAZHKI010000343.1:0-4682 GCA_964533365.1 uncultured Maribellus sp.
TTTCGAAATGACAATGATCCTGTCCATGATTTTGTAGGCGTAGATATCTTTGTCCAGAATCTCGTCCAAAACATTTTCAACTCTGGCCCCTTTGATATCGAGGTTATAACGCTCCTCCAGGTTCAGTTGATCGGTTTTAAACAAAAAACCATATTCGGTTTTATTTTCTATTTCTTCAAGCACTTTTACAATAGATGCATTTCGTACATTCAGGTCGAACCGTGTATTCTGTGAATAGCTTCCCGAAGCTATGGCCATCACGGAAAGTAACAGTAAAAAGGTTGTCAGTTTCATCACTAATAATAATTTCATCATCCCGGGCTTTTCACAGCCTCGGAAAAATCGTTTTTTCTTCATAATATTGTTTGATTTTTGTTAATACTTTGGTTTGGGTAACGGCAAATTACCTTAACCATTCATTCAAAAACGTTGACCGGGATGTTTCCAGCGTCCCGGTTTTTTTTTGGTTAGTTCATTTCGTTTACATCATAGGCTTAGCTTTAAATTTTACAGTATTTTAAAAAAAAACTTATCAACTAATAAACTACAACAATATCGGGTTTATCGATACTTTCAATGATACGGTAATTAAAATTGGTGGTGGTTTTCAGCATTTTCAGCACATGCTGGGCTGTGGTTGTTTTTTTGATGTTTCCGGTGAACCGGTAATCGCGGAGGCGATCGTTTTCGAAACGGAATTCGATTCCATACCAGCGGCTGAGTTCTGTAAAGATGTCCTCCAGGCGCTGATCGCGGATGACAAACTTGCCGTCTCTCCAGGCAGAAAGGACATTGTCGGCAATGGATCGGAGTTCCATCTTTTTTTCATCCGAATAATACATTGCGCTCTCACCGGGTTTTAACGCCAATATTGGGCTCCCGTTTTCAGTCAATATATCGGCTTCACCTTCCACCAATGATGTTTCGATGTAATGGTCGCCGGGATACGCCTTAATGTTAAAAGTTGTCCCCAAATCGCGAACCACCAAATCGCCTGCTTTCACCAACAGCGGAAAGTCGTCGCGGTGGGTCACTTCGAAGTAGGCTTCGCCGGTGAGTTCCGCCAGACGTTGTTTGTTTTTATAATCTTCGTGGAATGTAAGCCGTGAATTGGAGTTCAGCCATACTTTAGTCCCGTCGGCCAGTTCAATAATACTGACACTGCCACGGGTTGCTGCATATTTTTGCGTTCCGAAATCGGGGTATTCGAACTTATGTTGGGAAAGAAAATAACCAGTTGCCATCCCCAGGCTGAGTGTAAAAACGACGATGGCAGCATAGCGCAGAACCTGTTTCCCTGCATAAAATGAAGTTTGCTTTTTTTGTTGCTGAATCCTTTCCCACAAAGTATTAAATCCGGAATCGTTTTTTACTGTATTTTGGGGAATGGAAGCATAGAGCCAAAGGCTTTTCATCTCGTAAAACAGTTCCTCGTCCTTTTTATTATTTTCCAACTGACGATAGAATTCTTCCTTTTCGTCGGAATTTGCTTCGCCGGTCAGGATATGCAACAACAGGTTTTCCTCCATTAAATTGGGTTATTTACCAATAAACAATCCAGGGCCTCGTTACCCTAATAAAAAAATGAAAAAAAAACCGATCTAATCCAGTAATTCAGTAATAATAAAAATCAGTGGCAAATAATCTTTTAATTCACTGCGCATGATTTTTAAGGCTTTGGTCAGGTGGGCTTCCACAGTTTTTTGCGAAACGCCAAGTTTTTCGGCTATTTCGCGGTTTTTCAATTCTTCGAAACGGCTCATTTCGAAAACAACGCGGCAATGTTCAGGAAGATTCATTACGGCTCTATCAATTTTTTCCTTCAGCTCATTCAATTCCAGGTAATCGTCATGGATCCGCGACAAACTTTCATACTGGTGACGGATTTCCATTCCCTTGATTTTTTCGTGGTGGTTCAGCAAAACCTGTCTGTGTTTTAAAATATTCAGGCTGCCATTTTTCACGAGGGTAAACAAAAAGTTTCGCAGATTTGAATCGGAATTTAGTGAATAACTGATTTCCCACAGCTTCACAAAAGCATCCTGTACAACCCCTTTCGCCTCATCTTCGTCGCAAAGATAATACCGGGCCAAATGACAAAGCGGCTGATAATAAAGATCGTAGATATCTCTTAAATCTTTCTTACTAATGGTTGATAATTGCAACACGGGTTCAGTCATAAATCAAATTCCAACTCTAAATTATGAAAAATAAATTGGATTTGTTTTATTTCTCATTATAAACAAAATTAAAAAGTTCTTCGGTTTTATCAATACTTGCTGACACCTGAATCACTGCCTTTTTGTTTTGAATTGTGAACGGATTTTCTGAGACATAATCACGCATTCGGCTTCCGAAAACAGAAACAGTTAATTTTTTATCTCCTTTTACCAGCATAAAATCCCACGACCGGTTTTCAGGAACCGTTGTCAAGGCGCTATTACCTCCTGAAAACGTTTCAACATTGGTTAGTGAAATATGACCTTCTCCTTCTACTATAATGGGATGAATGTTTTCAACCTTTTCACCGGTATTTGCAATAATTGATCCCTGGGCAACCTGCCAGTTTCTGTTTTTTGAGTTGTTACCCAATTTGTGTATTCCAACTGCAACACAGTCAAAATTGAAATTGGTCAGTTGTCCGTAAGTTTCTCCTCCCAACAAAACACCGCCATAACTACCGAAAGTAAAAAGATCAATTAATTGTGCATTATCCGTATGATTGATCGTATATGAAAACTTTTTTTGCGCTACAACAGCATCAACTACGGAACGGCTGTACTGTCCCCCAATAAAACGCTGAATGGCAGGATTTACATGACAATGGAGAATTCGTGGAATATCGTAGCAATAATCAATCTGAATGAAAGTTCCACCCAGCGGATATCCGTAACAATGTTCAAAAAGCATGAGTTCGCACGGAGCATCGGGATTGGCATTAAAATCCATTGCCAGATATTCTCCGTAAAAAGTCAGGCACGACAAATATACTCCC
The DNA here is from genome assembly GCA_964533365.1 of uncultured Maribellus sp. Lineage (GTDB taxonomy): Bacteria > Bacteroidota > Bacteroidia > Bacteroidales > Prolixibacteraceae > Draconibacterium. The sequence goes on from CAZHKI010000343.1 coordinate 2,996, forward strand.
TGCGTGGGTTTCATTTTTGAAACCTGGATGGTAGCCGGATATTGAATTATTTTTTGAGGATCGCTGATGGTTTGCCCGGGATACCAAAACTGAATGCCTTTAATTTGAGTTGCTGATTCAACCGTTATAAAAACATTTTTTGCATCTGTAATTTTAAAAACACTGCCAACCGGATGTTTCCTTGATGAATCTGCTATTGTACCCCGGGGAGTGGGGCCGTTAACTCCAATTAACGAAACATTATTTTTAAGGATGATACCCCCGTCAATTGAATATGGTTCATCAGAAGGTTCAACGAACAAACCAGCACCACTGACTGAGGCCCAATCAATTGCCTTTTGCAGATTTATTTTATTCATTTCAGGACCATTCTCAGGAGTAACCCCAAAGTCGCGAATACTTTTTAAATCAGCAGCAAAAGCACTACTGTAAAAAAACAGAAAAAGAATGTTGACAATAAAAAATTTCATAGCTATTCTTTAAAAAAGATATTCCATCTATTCTGCTAATCTGGTTGATATCCTGATAAGCGACGAATTAATGTATCAATGACGAATTCAAATTTATTTTTCATAAGAGTCACCCGTTTAATCCTAATCAAAATATCCGGGCTCCCTATTTAAAAGCTGCACATAATAAATGAATTCTCCTCCGGATAACTGAACCGGTTGGGCACCACCCAGCGGGCTTTGTATATTTTCAATCCTTCACGGTGAAAAATCCGTTTCCCGTTCAAATCGAAAATTTCATCGGTCCACCACTGCTCTTTGGGAACACTGACAACCGGAACCCCGCCTTTTTCTGCCAGTGAAATGCTTTTGATTCCCTGGTATTTTGTCGCCACTTGTTCGAGCCGGTTTTCGGAGATGTGGTAAATCCACATTTTTTTTACCGTACTGAGATAAAGCGCATCTTCTTCGGGTACCGGGAATAAATCGTGCCCCTCCTCGTCATCGAAAGCCAGTGAATCAACTGGAGTTAACTGCGGATTTTCACAATCGAAATTATACCTCCAGCTTCTGATCTGGTGCATTTCGCCTGTCCACAGCAGGTTTCGTTTTTGATCCCAAACCGCGTTATGCGAAAACGGGCTGTGAAAAGTACGCTGGATAACATTTTCAGGGAAAGTGAGGGTGTCGGTTTTAAAAACAGTGAGACAGTTGCCGGTGCTGGCGGCACAAACGATATTTCCGTCGGGAAGGATTTCGGCTGAATGCGGATTATGCCCGGCTTTGGCGTAAAACATTGTTTTTTTGTCGCGAATCCGGATCAGCGCGCAGGCCCCGCCCGAAGCAGTCATCAGCACATACTCCCTGTTGTAAACCACCTTGGCGTCGCTGGGATTATTGAACCAGTTCACATGTTCCGGATTTTGAATTTGTTCGGCAGGGCGCCAGTTCCAGATATTTTCCCCGGTTTGCGTGTCCACAATGGCAATTTGCGGCACCGACTGTTCGGCCAGAATCAGACAACGTTCCGGATGGGAAATCACCTGTCCGCTGAGTGTAAAAAAAACAAAGTTGAATGCCGTCAAATAAAAGCACAAAATGTATGGAACAGATTTCTTCTTCATATTCAGTTGATTCAGTTTTTTAATGTTTTCGAAAAATCGGGATTTAGTTGTTTCAATGCCATTTTTACATCCACAAATTTTTGCAAATCGCGCAGGGCAACCACCGTAAAACGA
>CAZHKI010000344.1:0-4664 GCA_964533365.1 uncultured Maribellus sp.
GTTAAAATGGTTATGGCAACCTGGTTCATTCCACCCTGCGGGATGATGATGTCGGCAAACCGTTTGGTGGGTTCGATAAAAAGCAGGTGGCTGGGGCGGACGGTTTTTTCGTAACGCGACAAAACCTGTTCGATATTCCGGCCCCGTTCGAGAATGTCGCGCATAATCACCCTCGAAAGGCGGACATCTGAATCGCAGTCCACAAAAACCTTGATGTCCATCAGGTCGCGAAGGGCTTTGTTTGCCAGGCACAATATTCCTTCAATGATCAGAACTTTTTTGGGCTCCACCCGGTTTGTTTCTTCTGAGCGGGTGCAGGTAATAAACGAATAAATGGGTTCGCGTATGGGATTGCCCTGTCGTAATTCTTTTACATGTTCAATCATCAAATCGAATTCGATGGAGTCGGGATGGTCGTAATTTTTCATTCTCCGTTCTTCCAGGCTCAGCCCGCTGTTATCGTAATAATAGGAGTCGTGCGAAAGAATGGCCACTTCCTTTTCGGGAAACTGCTCCATGATTTTTTTGACCACTGTTGTTTTTCCTGAACCGGTTCCGCCGGCAATACCAATGACCAGCATGTTGATTTAGTTTAATGTTATTTTATAGGTATTCATACTGAAAATAAAACTGTGCCGCTAAGAAAACACTATTTTTGTTGCTTTAAAAATACAAGTTACAAAAAAACAGGTGGCAATGATAAATCACGTGGTTCTTTTTAAACTGAAGGAATTTCCGGCTGAGGAAAAAACCGGTATCCTGGCTGAACTCAAGATCAAACTGGAAGGGCTGAGAAATAAAATTGAGGTGTTGAAATACATCGAAGTGGGCGTTAATCATGAGGTTGAATCCAAAAGTTTCGACCTGGTACTGATTTCTCATTTCGAAACGATGGACGACCTCGAAACCTACCGCGTTCATCCCGAGCATGTTAAAGTAGCCGCGCGGATAGGTGAAGTTGTCGTGGCACGCGCTGCTGTCGATTACGTTTTTTAAAGTTCCAACTGTTTTCATTTTCAAATTGATAAGTATGAGTGGTTTATATCCGTTAAAATTTAAACCCATTTACCGGGAAAAAATCTGGGGGGGCAACCGTATAAAATCTGTTTTGGGAAAAGATTACGGCGATTTGCCCAATTGCGGCGAGAGTTGGGAAATTTCGGGCTATGAAGGTTTTATTTCGGAAGTGGAGAACGGGTTTTTGGCAGGCAACAACCTTCAGGAACTGGTCGAGATTTACATGGGCGACCTGGTGGGCGACCGCATTTACAAACAATTTGGCGATGAGTTTCCGCTGCTCATCAAATTCATCGACGCTGAACAGGATTTATCGGTACAGGTACACCCCAACGACGAGCTTTCGAAAAAACGCCACAATGCCTACGGGAAAACCGAAATGTGGTATGTGGTCGGCGCCGGGAATGGGGCGCTCATCAATTCCGGTTTCAATCAGCCGGTGACCCGCGAAAAATACCTCGAATATTTTAACCAGGGAAGATTAACTGAACTGCTTCATTACGACGAAGTTGTTCCGGGCGACGTTTTCTTTATCCCGGCCGGCAGGGTTCACTCCATCGGGAAAGGCACCATGGTTGCCGAAATTCAGCAAACTTCCGATGTTACATACCGTATTTTCGATTTCAACCGTAAAGACGAAAACGGCAACGAACGCGAGTTGCATACCGACCTGGCACTCGATGCCATTTCGTTCGACTATAAAGATCAATATAAAACCCCGTACCAGGTTGTGAAGAACAGCTCTTCCGAGATTGTAAACTGTGAATATTTTACCACCAATCTGCTTGAGTTTGATAAAGAAATCGAAAAAGATTACCATCAGCTCGATTCGTTTATTATTTATATGAACCTCCACGGTGAATTCAAAATTGAAACAGAAGATGCAACTGTTACAATAAAAAAGGGTGAAACGGTGTTAATCCCGGCCAGTATTGAAACATTCCGGTTAATCCCGGTAACTGCCGGGGTGAAAACATTGGAAATTTTTATCCGGTAAAGCCAGGTTTTCATCTGATTTTCTTAACTTGAGTAAAAAATTAAACCGGTTTTCCTGGATGGAAATTAAAGAAGCACAATTTGTTATCAGCAATTCCGACGTAAAAAGATGCCCTAAACCCGATCGTCCGGAGTATGCTTTCATTGGCCGTTCAAATGTTGGGAAATCGTCGCTGATCAACATGCTGACCAACAAAAAATCGCTGGCCAAAACATCGGGTAAGCCCGGGAAAACGCGCTTAATCAATCATTTCATCATTAACGACGAATGGTACCTGGTCGATTTGCCGGGGTATGGTTATGCGAATGTACCGCTTGCTGAACGTAAAAAGTGGGAGAAATTTTTACGGACTTATATCCTCGAACGCGAAAACCTGTATTGTCTTTTCGTTTTGGTTGATGCCCGGCACGAGCCGCAACCTGTTGATCTGGAATTTATGGAATGGCTGGGGGTAAGCCAGATTCCGTTCAGCATTGTGTTTACCAAAGCCGATAAACTGAAACCATCTGAGCTGGAGAATAATCTGCGGGTTTACCGCGGGAAAATGCTGGAGCAATGGGAAGAGATGCCCGAAGTTTTTGTGACTTCATCGGAAACCGGGGAGGGGAGAAGTGAAATTCTCGGCTATATTGAAAACATAAACCGGAACAACCAATGATGGTTTTTCGGGTAAAACATATTATTTGTTAACAACAAAAAAAACGGAAGGTAAAGTTTATTAACTTTGCAGCCATTCCAAATCAAAAACAAATCGATTGAGATGGGAAGTAAAAATCAGCCATTAAAAATTTTTACCGGCAGGTCAACCCGGTATTTAACCGAGAAGATATGCGATAGTTTGGGTGTAGAATTGGGTTTGTCGTCGTGCCCGGTGTTTGCCGATGGCGAATTTGAACCCTGCTACGAAGAAACCATTCGTGGTTCGCATGTCTTTATTGTCCAGTCAACCCCGCCGCCTGCCGATAATTTACTGGAACTGTTGCTGATGATTGATGCGGCCAAACGGGCCAGCGCATACAAAGTAATTGCCGTGATTCCCTATTTTGGATATGCACGTCAGGATCGCAAAGACAAACCCCGTGTTTCTATCGGGGCAAAACTGCTTGCCGACCTGTTGTCGGTGGCCGGAGTTGACCGGGTAATAACCATGGATTTGCACGCCGACCAGATTCAAGGCTTTTTTAATGTCCCGGTCGATCATTTATTTGCATCCGCTCTTTTTGTCCCCTTCATCGAAAAAATGGGGCTCGAAAATGTAACCATTGCTTCGCCCGACGTCGGTGGAACCAAACGTGCCAATACCTATTCGCGGATGCTCGAAACCGATATGGTTATCTGTCATAAAACCAGGGCCAAGGCCAATGTAGTTGGAAATATGACCGTTATCGGAGATGTGAAAGACAGAGATGTAATTATTGTTGACGATATGATTGATACTGCCGGCACCATTACAAAAGCTGCTAACCTGATGAAAGAAAAAGGTGCAAAAAGCGTCCGCGCTTTTGCTGCCCATGGCGTTCTTTCAGGCCCGGCTATCGAACGGATTGAAAATTCGGTTCTCGAAGAAGTGTATTTTACCGACTCGATGCCTCCCCGTAACGGCTGTGATAAAATTAAATACATCTCGGTGGCCGACGCCATTGCCGAAGCCATTCTCCGGGTTTATAAAAATCAATCCATTAGTTCATTATATTACAAGTAATTTATATATTTGCACCGCTTTTTCCGAAAGCAGTCGCATTTAATAATATGCATGCTGTTAATTCCGTCAGTTGGCGGACAGGACTGAGTACCATAATTATTAACGTAAAAGAAAAACAATGAAATCGATGATTGTAAAAGGGCAAAAAAGAGAAGCCCTTGGTAAAAAAGACGCTAAAAAACTTCGTTCACAGGAGTTGGTTCCTGCTGTTTTATACGGAACAGACGAAGTCATTCATTTTGCAGTTCCTTCCAGTGAATTAAGGAATCTGGTATATACACCCAGCGTATATTTTGTTGATTTGGATATTGATGGTGACAAACATCTTGCCCTGATTCAGGATATGCAATGGCATGCCGTGGAAGAACAAATCCTTCATATTGATTTTCTGAAGATTCAGGAAGACAAACCGGTAAAAATTGATGTGCCGGTGAAAATTATTGGTTTGGCAAAAGGGATCAAAGCCGGTGGTAAATTGAAAATCAACCTTCGCCGTTTGAAAGTAAAAGCTTTGGCCGCCCATATTCCCGATACCATTGACATCAACGTAACAAAACTGGGCCTGGCACAGAGTATTAAAGTTGCCGATCTGAAAATGGACAACATTGAATTCCTCGACAATAAATCAAATGTTGTGGTAACCGTAGCCATTACAAGGGCTGCACGTTCGGCAGCAGGCGCTGCAGCACCGGAAGAAGAAGAGGAAGAAGAAACCTCAGGTGAAGAATAAATATTAAAATTCATTCTGTGAAATACTTAATTGCCGGTCTCGGTAATATAGGGTCAGAATATAAAAATACACGCCATAATATTGGCTTTCAGATATTGGATGCTCTCGCCGGAGCGTCCAATATTTGTTTTGACGATAAGCGTTATGGCTTTGTTGCCGAATATAAATTCAAAGCCCGTACGTTTATTCTGTTAAAACCAACAACATACATGAACCTC
>CAZHKI010000345.1:0-4658 GCA_964533365.1 uncultured Maribellus sp.
TGATACAAGGGTGTTGTCCGGCGAAATAGGAAAATATATTGTGATATCCCGCAGGTCAGGAAACACCTGGTTTATGGGAAGCATTACCGGGAACGATGGGCGGAATTTGAAAGTCACACTTGATTTTCTGGAACCGGAGAAGAACTATGTCGCCCATATTTTTTCGGACGGCGGTGATGAAATTGAAACTGCAACAAAGGTGAAAGTTTCACGCTATCTGGTTAATCGGGAAACAATATTGGAAATGTCATTAAATGACAGTGGAGGCGAGGCTGCCTTTTTTGTGCCGGCAACTCCGGGCGATATGGAAAATCTAAAAAACTACAAGGACGAATGATGCGAAAAACGATAAATATATGGATGGGTTTATTCCTGATTCTTTTTTCAGGTTCAATTTGGGCGGCAACTTCTGTGATTATTATTGAAACGCAGAATATAGGGCTTGTTTACAAGACAAAGGATAATGACCGATTGTACCAGGCGTACCTGGGGCAGAAATTTCAGAATAGCGAAGAGTATAACCGGTTGCCAACAGGAGCGTCGGAAGCATATATTCCATCGGGGACAACCAACCTGTTTGAACCTGCAATCCAAATGCTTCATAACGACAGGAACCCTTCTCTTGATTTAATCTTTTCCAAATCGGAAACAATCAAGGTCGATGAAAATGTTACTTCAACAACAATATGGTTAAAGGACCCGGTTTATCCGGTTGAAGTGGCGCTCCATTTTTGGGCTTACCAAAATGAAGACATCATTAAAACTTGGACCGAGATTGTACACCATGAAAAAGAGCCGGTTTTACTGAGCCGTTTTGCCTCGTCGGTGTTACACGTTAATTCAACCCAGTATTGGTTGACCCAGTTTCATGGCGATTGGGCCGGCGAAATGAACATGGAAGAAAGCCGGTTGACCAGCGGCATAAAAATTATCGACAGCAAATTGGGCACACGCGCTAATATGTACCAAACGCCGGTTTTTTTTCTCTCAGCCGGAAAACAGTCGGACGAAATATCGGGCGAATTGATTGCCGGAACGCTGGCCTGGTCGGGTAATTTTCAATTGCTTTTTGAAGTCGATAAAAATAATTCTCTAAGAATAATATCAGGGATGAACCCCTTTGCCTCGGAATATAAACTGAAGCCAGATGAGAAATTTATTACCCCGGAATTCATATTTACATACAGCAACAGTGGAAGAGGTATTGCCAGCCGCAATTTTCACCGGTGGGCACGGAATTACGGTATTCTTGACGGGACAAAACCACGAATGACCCTGCTGAATAACTGGGAAGCTACCGGTTTTAATTTCGATGAAAAAAAGCTTACAGGCATGTTTGCCGATGCCGCTGATCTTGGGGTCGATTTATTTTTGCTCGACGATGGCTGGTTTGGCAACAAATATCCCCGCAACGACGATAAAGCCGGGTTGGGCGACTGGCAGGAGAATGCCCAAAAACTTCCAAACGGGCTGGGTTATCTGGTTAAAGAAGCAGAAAAGCAGGGCGTGAAATTTGGCATTTGGATCGAACCGGAAATGGTAAATCCGAAAAGTGAATTGTATGAAAAGCATCCCGATTGGATACTTAAACTTCCCAACAGGGATGGAACTTATTTCAGGCATCAACTGGTATTGGACCTGACCAATCCCATAGTACAGGATTTTGTTTTAAATATTGTTGATGAAATGATGGTCAAAAATCCCGGTATTGCTTATATTAAATGGGATTGCAACCGGATGATGACCAGCGCTTATTCTTCGTACCTGAACGATAATCAGTCTCATCTTTATATTCAATATGTCCGGGGCTTTTATTCGGTGATGGAGCGGCTCCGTCAGAAATATCCCCATTTGCAGATCATGTTATGCTCGGGAGGCGGAGGGCGGACCGACTATGGAGCATTAAAATATTTTACTGAGTTCTGGCCCAGCGATAATACCGATCCGCTCGAACGTATTTACATTCAATGGGGGTACTCCTGTTTTTTCCCGGCATTTGCCGTTTGCAATCACATTACTTCATGGGGTTCCCATTCCTTAAAATATAAGATAGATGTTGCCATGATGGGGAAAATGGGTTTCGATATCGATTTAAATCAATTAACAGAAACAGACCGGGAATTTGCTGCAGGCGCAGTAACGCAATACGGCCAATTGAAAAAACTTATCTGGTCGGGCGATTTGTACCGTTTGATTTCGCCTTATGATGAAAATCGCGCAGTGCTGATGTATGTTGATAATCAGAAATCAAATGCAGTGGTTTTCTCTTATACCACCCATCGCCGTTACGGGGAAGAGTTTGGACGGGTGCGTTTGCAAGGGCTTGCCCCGGATAAAATGTACCGGATTACCGAAGTAAACCTGTATCCGGGAATCCAATCGAAGTTGGAAGGAAACGGAAAAACACTTTCAGGCGATTATCTCATGAAAACAGGACTCCGGGTTGATCCCAAAGGGGGACTGTCAAGTAAAGTGTTCACCTTAGTTACAGATAATAATTAATTTATAATACCTTAAAAAAATAACCTATGAATCTGAGTATTAAATCTATTTTGTTTTTTGTTTTTATTATTATCTTTTATCAAACCCAGGCAAAAGAGATATATAAACCAATGGCACAGGAAACTGAAATCAGCCTGAACGGAATATGGAGTTTTAAATATTTCCCGACTTCGGAGATTGGTAATGACTCGTTGTTTTTTCAGGATGGTTTCGACACAAAAACTTGGTCGAAAATAAAAGTACCCGGACACTGGGATTTACAGGGATTTGCTGAACCCAGTGAAGGGGGAATTCCTCCAATGGTTGGTTTGTACCGGACGACTTTCCGGCTTCCGGAAAGTATGAAAGGGCAGCAAATATTTATTCGTTTTGAAGGTGTGCAGTATGGTTACGACTTTTATGTGAACGGGAAATATGTAGCAAGCTATGCCAGTTCCTATAACCGGGCTGATTTTAATATCACTGATAAGGTGAATTTTTCCGAAGAAAATACATTGTCTGTAAAAGTTTCGGTCCGCGTTAAAGGATATGAGTTTGATAACAACGACTGCTGGAAAGTTACAGGGATTTACCGGGGAGTTTCGGTTTTCTCAACCTCAAATTTTCATATTGACGATTATTCTGTTCAAACCAGGCTGACGGGCAATAATACTGAGGCAAATATGGATGTTGCTGTGCGTTTTCAGGATACACGAGAAGAAGGTTTCTCCGGGTTATCATTAAAAGCTGTTCTAAATTCACCGGAAGGAAAAGTAATCGAAACCCGTGTTATTCCGGTTAATTCACTGGACGATCACCTATTGTTTAAGGTCGAAAACCCATTTTTATGGACTGCTGAAACCCCTTCGCTGTATAAACTGGAGCTTCAGTTAATTCGTGGCAAAGATATTATCGACCGGAAAATTCAGCAGGTTGGCATTCGGCAGGTCAGTATAGAAAATGTGGTGATGAAGTTGAACGGTAGCCCTCTCAAATTAAGGGGGGTCGACCATCACGACATTGTCCCTGAAACTGGAAGGACACTAACCCGGAAAGAAATTCTGGATGATTTGGAAATGATTCAGAAAGCCAATATCAATTTTATTCGTACTTCCCATTATCCGCCCGATCCCCGGATGCTCGATATGTGCGACAGCCTCGGAATTTATGTGATGTGCGAGGTGCCTTTTGGTGGTGGCGACAGCCATCTGACCGATTCTTCTTATCAGGATATTTTATTGAAAAGGGCAGAAGCAACGTTATGGCGCGATAAAAATCATCCGTGTATAATTATTTGGAGTATTGGCAACGAAAACCCATTGACCCCGATCACCGAAGTAGTTGGCAAATACGTGCAAAAAGCCGATCCAACCCGTCCGATTTGTTATCCGCAGATGGGATCGTATTTTAAGGCGAACTACAAATCGTTTCCCGATTTTCTGGATTTATACACCCCTCACTACCAGGGAGCCGGGTGGATCAGGGAATTTCAGAAAGAAACCACAAAACCTGTAATCCTGACCGAATATGCCCATGCCATTGGGCTTTCGTTTGGTAACCTGGAAGATATTTGGGCCGAGTTGTTCCGTAACAGCCATTTTGCAGGAGGCGCGATCTGGCATTTCCACGATCAGGGGGTAACCCGAAAATCGCCGGCCCCGGTTGATCGTTCAAAACCAACAGTTTTTGTGTGGAAAGATTCGGTAACATATTACGATACACGCACCATTAACGGAACTGACGGGATTGTATATTCCGACCGTACCCCGCAAACCGATTACTGGCAGGTGCGGAAAGTGTATTCCCCGGTCCGGGTTATCGAAACAAAGTTGCCGGTTGTAGCCGGAAAGCAAATGCTTAAATTTTCGGTATATAATCAGTATGACTTTTTGAACCTTTCTGTTTTGCAGGGAAAGTGGACTCTATATCAAAACAGGAAAGTCTCAGGAACTGGGACACTTTCGGTTAATTGTGCCCCTCATGACACGGTTTCTCAGAAATTACCTATCGTATTACCTGCCTCACCGGAGAAAGATGTCTGGTATTTGCAGCTCGAATTTCAGGATAAAAACAATGCTTTTATTCCGTCCAACTGGGACAACAGACATTTGTTGACCTTGACTTCGGGTTATAAATTTAAACGCAATTGGGAAGTGGGCTTGCGTTGGAGATATGTA
>CAZHKI010000346.1:0-4326 GCA_964533365.1 uncultured Maribellus sp.
TCTGATGGATTTTTTGCTGTTGTTTGTTCTTTCGGGCGTTGCGCTGGCTATGCTGAAACGGTTCAAAAAGCAATTGTTTGGAATGAAAAAAACCACCCGGCTGAAAACCGGCGACCGTATCGCACTGATCTCGCTGTGGCTGATTTTTCCTTTACGCCTGTTTGCCGAAGGCATGTCGGCCCAATTGTACGGAAACGGCAGTTTTCTCACCTCATCCATGGGTCATGTTTTCGGGAACCTCAGTTCGCCAACGGCTAACCTCGCCCTCTGGACAGCCTACTCCTTCGCGCTGGGATTCTTTTTTGTGGCGCTGCCCAACTCGCGCTATATGCACATTCCCACCGAAATTCTGCTCATTTTTGTCCGAAACGCCGGAATCAAACTGAAAAAACGAAACAATACCTTCACCGATATCCAGGTATTTTCCTGTTCCCGTTGCGGCCTCTGCCTCGACAACTGCCAGCTGACTGCAGCCGGAATCAATAACACGCAATCGGTTTACATCCTGAAAAATATCCGCAACAACAACCTCACCGATGAGCAATTATTCAACTGCCTGTTGTGCGGAAAATGCGAGGTGGACTGCCCTGTGGGAATCAATACCATCGATTTGCGCATTACCCAGCGCATTGAATCGACCCGGCAGTACAACTCGTCGTACAGCTACCTCGACAACCTGCCGGGACAAAAAGCCGACACCATTTATTTTGCCGGATGTATGACCCACCTCACCCCCGGAATCATCGCTTCGATGAAAACGTTGTTTCAACTGGCTGGCGAAAACGTTTGGTTTATGGACGAAGAAAAAGCTCCCTGCTGCGGCCGCCCGCTCATACAGGCCGGACAGCACGAAGCCGCTTCGAAACTCATTGCCAACAATACCCGGAAAATCACCGGTTCGGGCGCAAAAAAACTGGTGGTCTCCTGCCCCATTTGTTACAAGGTTTTCAGGGAAGACTATGAACTGGGCAATGTGGAAGTGGTATTCCATGCCGAATACATCATGCGACTGATTAAAGAAAAAATCATCAACCTGGACAAATCGGCAAATCGAATTGTTTACCACGATCCGTGTGAACTGGGACGGGGATCGGGAATGTTTGAACAGCCGCGCGAAGTACTGAGGGCAACCGGCAAAATTATTCCGGTTAAAAATGAAAAACTGAAGGCACATTGTTGTGGCGGAAGCCTTGGCAACCTGAAAATTTCACAGCAGGAACGCGCCATCCTGCGCAACCAGGCCGTGAACGATTTCCTGCAATACCAACCCGATGTGCTGGCAACTGCCTGCCCGATGTGCAAAAAAACGTTTGCCCGCGACCGGAGAATCAAAGTGATGGACATTGCAGAAATCGTGGTAAATTCAATCCCGAAACCGAAAATACCGGAACCGGTAGAAGAAAAAATACCGGAAGAATATCCGGAAGATGCGTTGGTTGTCTTCTTCTAAAAGTAATTTCTTAATTTTATCCGTTCCCGAAAATGCAATATTTCAAAAGGTATGATTACAGAATTCAAGAAAATGGAGGTGTATTGTGATGTGCCACACGATGTCCGTCAATTGACGGATGCGGCAGCGGGGGCAATAGAAAATATGTAAAAAAGTGTAATAACTTTGGGGGATTAACTAGTTAGCCGTAATTTTAAAAGACTGCAAATAATATGCATAAACATGACTTAACCAGAGTCGAATTTTACTCAATAGATGATATGGCAGGAGGATACCACCTCTCAAAGGGTGAGCATATTTTGAGAAGTGAGACTAAGTCTGTTTATGAAGACATTAATGATGTATTGGAGCTTTATAATATAAAACAATACCTCGATAATGATTTATTTTTAAAAAGCTGGACACAAAAGGAAATTAAAGACTTCAAACAAAAAGCAATTGAATATGGTAAGATTGTAGGTCAATTTATGTCTAAAGTTAACGATAGTAATGTTATTTCCTATTTTGAACAACTTCCACACGGATACACTGATACATTTTGGCAACTAGTAAATAACCAAAAAATTTTTAAACAAATATCGTCTGAGAATTTTGAGACAATTTTAAGGGAAAATCCGCATGAAATAAGAAATATTCTAACTCATAAAAATATAGTTAATCGTTACGATACTGTTTTAAGAGACTTTTTATTTACCTATCCACAAAGTGCAGAAATAATACTATCAATATACGAGGAAAAAGATGATTTTAGAAGTAAAAAAGTGAGATACCTACCTCAAAGTATCACAATTCAAGACAAAGAAATAATTATATCAAATTACATTGATAATGAAAACAGTAACTTAAATTATTTACGTCTAATAATCATTGCACGAAATAAAGAAGATTTCAAACTGTCTGATAAAACCAAACTTAAAGCAAAAAGGAAGGAAAAGTTGGAAACAGATAAAATGTTTGAAGAACAAAAAAATATCTCTGTTCAAAAATATGGTGTATCAATAAGCTATCCTGAAAATCCGGAAAGTATAAAAATGATTCACGTTGAAAATTTAGTAGAAAACTACTCCTATAGTTATAGCTATATTAAACAGAATAACGACAATCATTCCTTATTTCTCAATTTTTTAATCCTATTTGAATACCTTGATATCCAATCCAGAATAGAGCTGGTAAATAAAATAGACCAAAAGGATGTACTTGAAAAGGTTATGGGTATTCGTTCAGAAAGTGAGTATAGACGAGGAATCACTTTCAATATGAATGAAATGAAATCCAATGCACAGATAGTCACCTATTGTGCTGTGATTAATAATTTAGGTAATTCTCTGGAAAAAATTTTACAAAATGTTTTCACATCAATTTTTCAAGAAAAATACAATTTTGCAAAAAATGCCAGGCTGTTAATGCCTTCAGAGGTTGTTTCTAGCTTTGAAAAAGTCCGGTTCTTAGCACCTGAATTTGAATCTGTACTAAAACAATTCAAACTATTTGTAGAAAATGGAGAAATTGACTTTGAATTATTGCAAATGACTTCTAATCCAAGTGCAATAAAAGATATTCCAAGTTTAAATCCCAATAAGTACATCTACTTAAATGAGAATAATAAGGAACTTGTTGTTTGTTCAAATTTATTCTTCTCAGACCAAACACTATTGGCTTATGTCGAGCCATTTAAAGAAAAACATTATCACAACTTTTTTGATTTGTTGGCTAATGAAGAAGTTAATTTTAATAACTATGAGGACTTCCAAAAGCCGAAATTAAATCATCTTATAGAAAAGGGGTACATATACATCGATGAGAGGAATAATATCCAGTTTACAAATATTGACAGAATAATAATTTTAAGAGATTTGTATAAAAATGAGTTTGCCTCTTTTTATCATTATCCAAAACCTTATCAAATAGAGGCAGAGAAAATGCAAACTCAAAGTTTAGTATTCTTTGAAAGTTCACTATTCTCAAAGCAAGAACAAAGCTATTTTAATTACTACCTAAACAAAAGTGAATTTACAAATGGATTAGATTTGAGAAATAGTTATTTGCATGGAACACAAGCAAATCCCGAAGACACAGAGTATCACGAATACGCATATTATACTTATTTGAAATTATTAGTATTAGTGTTATTAAAAATGGAAGACGATTTAATGATTGCAAAAGTGATAAATAAAATAAAAGGCAGCGGCTAGTCGAGTAGGTAAAGGGGAGTTTCACCCCTAAACCTCTCTCAGAACCGTACGTGAACCTCTCGATTCATACGGCTCTTATTATGCAGTCAATTTTCAGGTTAATTGATAACCTAAAACCCAGTGATAAAATAAATTTGGATACTGGTTGCACACCCATCTCAGCCATTGCACAGCCTTGACTTTGCTTCGTTTAAAACGTTTGTATTTGTTCAGTATCATTTTATCATCCAATATTGCAAGAACCGGGCTTTGGGAATTGCCCAGCCACCTCCCGATTACATCGGGACAGGCTGTCCGTGAACGGCTTCATGCATAGGCATGTTCCTGAAAATATATTGTTTCATGAACCGGAATTACTCCGGACACAATTTGATGCCTGCAAAAACCTCCTTGAATCCGTTGAAAATTAACGGATTTTGTAAAATTTCAAATAAGTTTCCGTCCTCCCGGGTTTTCAAAAAATTAACGTTGCCCCGCCTTTTTTGCCATATTCAAAAAACCTTTATACCTTCGTATCGATATGTATGCAATGGGGTGTCTCGTTTTAAACGAGACTGAGATTATACCCACAGAACCTGATCCGGTTAGTACCGGCGGAGGGAGGGCAAAAAGGGATTCGTCCCGCTCCATTGGTTAGTTTATTAACCAGTTTTCAAAAAAAAAATGAAAAAGTTAGGATTATTA
>CAZHKI010000346.1:4336-4609 GCA_964533365.1 uncultured Maribellus sp.
TGTATTTGTTTTCGGACAGTACAGTCTGAAAGGAGTTGTTATGGGTAACAACGAACCCCTGGCCGGCGCCAGTGTGGTAGTAAAAAACACGTTCAACGGCGTTTCGGCCGGAAGTAACGGAAGGTTCGAATTCAGGAACCTGAAAAAAGGAAACTATGTGTTAAAAGTTTCCTTTATCGGATTTGAAACGAAAGAAATGGAAGTTTCGGTCAATTCGAACCTGGAGGTAAAAATTGAACTCCGTCCGGACGTGGTGATGACTGACGAAATCCT
>CAZHKI010000347.1:0-4592 GCA_964533365.1 uncultured Maribellus sp.
GCGAGCAACTGGTACTTTTTGATGTATTCTTGTCTCGTACTTTGTGAAAATGTTGAAAATCCAATCAAAACCAATAAGAAAAATGTAAATCCAAACTTCATGCGTTGTGTTTTTCCAATAATTCAGCTAAAAATAGATACTTCGTTCTCTTTTGGAACCTTTTCCATGTTTTTTTATAAACAAACCATCGTGAATTTCAGGTTCTGTTTACTGTTATTCATTGAAAAATGGAATATGAACAACGTGAATTGTCTCGTTAAAATTGTATTTTTGGGCAAAATAGCCGTTATGCAAACAAAAGAAATCCGGATTTTTTTCGACGAATACAAAACATTTTCGGAACTTCCCGAAGCCGATAAAAAACTGGTTGTTGCTGCCAGGGAAGCAGTAAAAAATGCCTATGCGCCCTACTCGAAATTTCATGTTGGGGCTGCTGTTCTTTTGGAAAATGGTGAAATAATTACCGGTAATAATCAGGAAAATTCTGCTTATACTAACGGATTATGTGCCGAACGGGTAGCCCTTTTTTATGCCAATGCCAAATATCCTGGAGTTGGTGTGAGAAGTCTGGCCGTATCAGCAGAAAACAGTAATGGATTAATTGGAGATGCCGTAAAACCATGTGGTTCGTGCCGGCAGGTTTTGGTTGAAACCGAAACGCGGTTTAACAATCCCATCCGGATTATTCTCGACGGGAAGAAAGCGATTCAGGTTTTTGAAGGAGTTCAGAATCTATTGCCGTTTGCATTTACACCGGACTCACTGGACTAAACCGGTTACTTCGGAACAGGTTCATAAATTCGTTCCATAATACGTCGTCGGGCGGATCGGCCAAAATGGTGAGAGGTTCGTTTTTTACCGGGTGGACAAATTCAATTTTTCGTGCGTGAAGATGAATCCCCTTGTCGGCATTAGGCCTTGGAAACCCGTATTTTGTATCGCCTTTAATATTCAGCCCGATTTGTTTTAGCTGCACCCTGATTTGGTGGTGGCGCCCGGTGTGAAGCTCAATTTCCAGCAAATGGTACCGTTCGGCACTGGCCACATGGCGGTAGGAAAGTTTGGCATATTTTGCCCCCGGAACTGATTTTTCGCAGGCAAAACTTTTATTCTTTTCTTCGTTCTTTTTGAGGTAGTGTTCCAAGGTGTCCTGATATTTCGGCGGTCGGCTGTCAACCACGGCCCAGTATGTTTTTTTTACCAGCCCCCGGTTTTGAAAAAGGTGATTCAGACGGGGAAGGACTTTACTGGTTTTTGCCAAAACCACAATTCCGCTGGTTGGCCTGTCGAGGCGGTGTGGCAACCCAATAAATACATTTCCGGGTTTGCTGTACTTTACTTTCAGATAATCCTTGACGGTATCCATCAGGGTTGTGTCGCCGGTTTCGTCGCCTTGCACCACTTCGCCACAGGCTTTGTTTACTACAATAATATGGTTGTCTTCGTAAATTACCTGCACGCTAAATGAGTTTAATAAATTGATTTCCTAAAAGCCGGCACAATCAGTATTGTTCCTTTTCATTGGGGAAATCCAGCGTTTTCACGTCGTTAATGTAATTGCCGACAGCCCCTTTAATTTCGGCAGCCAGGTTGTGATACCTCCTCAAAAAACGGGGTGAAAACTGCTGGGTAAGCCCTAATAAATCATGAATGACCAGAACCTGGCCGTCAACTCCCGAACCTGCCCCGATGCCAATAACGGGAATTTTTAATTCTTCTGCAACCTTTTTGCCGAGGGCAGCCGGAATTTTTTCAAGGACCAGCGCAAAACATCCCGCTTCCTGCAACAGAATGGCATCATTCAATAATTTATCAGCTTCGGCTTCTTCTTTCGCCCGAACAGAATAGGTCCCGAATTTATGGATCGACTGGGGCATTAACCCCAGGTGCCTTCGGAACCTCCTTCGAGTTTAACAGCGTCGGCCGCAGTTTCTTTCATGATGCGGATGGCTGTGCTTAGTGCCCGGCGCGAATTGCCCTGATAAGTCCCAAAAGGAAGATCGACAACAACCAAAGCCCGTTCCACCGCTTTTACCACCGATGTGCCATGGTAAATCATCTGGTCAAGGGTGATGGGAAGCGTGGTCTCGTTGCCGGCCATCACATTCGATGCTGAATCTCCCACCAATATAACGTCGATTCCGGCTTCGTCAACCAGTTTTGCCATACTGTAATCATACGAGGTTAACATGGCTATTTTTTCTCCCCGCAATTTCATCTCCGACAACCGGTGAGTGGTAACTCTTCTTATTTCCTTATGAATTGACATCTTGATTTATTATTAAAACGACAAAAGTAACCAAAGCTTTTCAACCGCAAAAATTAATTTTTACACCTGAAAAATGGATACTTAACGTTTATTAACCGCAATAATGTGTAAGATTGCATCGGATTATTTATTTTGGGATTGTTCAGGTTGAATATCGTAATTTGAATTTGCCATTGTGCCATTGGCTGGTTCAATTGAAAAAAGATAATGTGTTTATTATTGTCCGGTACAACGGGCGGTATTTCGGCGATAAATAACCTGAAATGTACATTTAATGAAAAAAGCGTAATTAAATTTGAAAATTTGCACCAATGGAAAAACATTTAAAACCGGCAGCATTCCTTGTTCTTCTGTTGTTTGGATTATTAAATATAAATAGGTCAGGCGCCAGTGAAATTCAAAAAGGAGACACACTGGATTTGCCTCTTTTTATTAAAAAAGAGATTCATTCGGGGATATTTTTTAATGGCAGCAGCGAGAGGGAAGAACTGAATACGGATATTTCAAAAAAGAAGGAAGATTTATTTTCGGGGGCTGCCAGCTACCAGTTCGGGGGAAAGGTTTGGAATTTTCTGGAATACAAACAGGAAATAATGGATTTGGTTTTTAATGCCGGGCCGTTTTTCGGAAGCGGCAACTGGGCCGACAGTTCGAAAGTTATGGAAATTGACGGGACCCTTGAAAATTACGGATTGCGGCTGAACCTTGCCGGGAATTACGAAACCCGGTTTTATTACGATCAGAAAAGTTATACCCTGATTAAGCTGAATGGCTGGGTGAAAAACGAATCGTACCTGAACAACACGGAAGGAACAAAGATCGATTCGAATCATGTTACAACAGTATTTGACGACAGCAAAATCGACAACAAATTCCGTTATGGTTTTCAGGCCAGGGCAGGGTGGGGGTTTGGAAGACTAAACCCTGTAAACCATGTCATGGTGGCTGAATTTTTACTGGAAAGTTCGTATCCGGGGCGTATTTTCTCGGAAGTTGAAATGAAACAATTTGCCTCGAAAATTGGTGAAATCAAACACCGCCGCGACCCCGGGATGAGCCGTTCAGCCAGGCAGGAACTGGCTGGAATTGCCGACTATTTACGGACAAAAATGTTGCTGGCTGCCCCTGAAATCGATGAAGAACTCTGGGTGCTGGGCGAATTTGCTCCCCGGTTACAGGGAACCCGTTTTGAAATCGGCCCCTTTTTTAACTATTTCAACTATGAACCCGATTTTTATTACGGTGGGTTTGCCCAGTTCGAAAATGCCCGGTATATCAACCGGAAATGGAACCGGAATTTTAGTATGAACCTGAATTACAGTCATTATAAAAGACATGAATGGGCCACGTTGGAAACCAATCTGGGATGGAATTACTACCCCAATTTAAAAACTCAGTATAGTTTCGGATTGAAATACATTCCCGGAATGGTAATATACGGGTTAAACGATTTTGATCCGGTCAGGCACAATTTCATTCCTTACTTTGAATATTTTACCCAGGTGAATGCAAAAACCAGGGTTAATCTCTCGTTTGCCTGGAACCTGGGCGACGGTGAGGATTTTATGATGACAGGGCCTAATTTCTCATTGGCCATTTACCGGAGCCGTTATTAACCGTTTCGTTGTCGGCGCTTTATGAAGTGCGGTAAAAACCAATATCTTCGGCTGCTTTTACTTTTGTTTCTGGAACCCGGATTACAATTTTTCGCCCGGAAGAACAGGTACAGGCTTCACATCGGGGTTGGTTGTAATCGTGTGCTTTCTCAATGGTAATGGAGTAAACATCCAATCCGTTTTCAGTCAGGTACTCATGTACGGAAAACAGATAGTTCGCGCTTCCCGGGAGGGTTTGCCACGGATTGGCACACTGGGTTTCTGCAAATTCCATTTTTACGCCCGGCTCATTAACTGGTTCATCGCAACTTGCCAAAATCAGGTTTAAAGTAAAAGCAACCCCATAAAAAAACTTTTTCATCTTTTCTGTTTACCGGAAAGATGAAAAAGTTTTGTTTCAGGTTGCGTTTCCCAAATGGGGTAGTTTGGATTATTAAACTTTATCTGGGACTACAAACGGGGCGCGGTATTCGCGAGTTAACATCCGGTTGGCTTCCGCATCATTTTTGAATTTCATGGTTTGCGGGTCGAATTCCAGGGTGCGCCCCAGCCGGTAGGCAATATTCCCGAGGTGAATCAGTGCGCAACTGTAAAAGCCTTCTTCAATACCGGCCTTAGCAAGCGCCTGGTTATTTTCGCGGATGGCGGCAATAAAATTTCCGTAGTGGTTGTCCAGCCCACTTCCCGAAGCGCCGGTTTTCCGTTCC
>CAZHKI010000348.1:0-4582 GCA_964533365.1 uncultured Maribellus sp.
CGAGAGGATAAAAACCTCATATCCCTTTTCCCTGAACTCGGACAGGTTTTCGCTCAGTAAACTGAAGTTTTTGTTGAAAACGGGTTGTTTCGACTTTGAGAAACGGAACACGGCCGATGCGTCAGAAACGGTTTCGGCGCTCATGTCGCAAACGGTTTTTCCCTGAAGCCGTTTTTCTAGGTCATTGCCCGAAACCATAAGATCGCTGATGTTTTTCTGGTCTGCTTTTTCGAGAATGGTTTGGCGGTAAATGGCCGATACCTGGTCGAGAAAAAGTGTCAGGTTGTTTCCGATAAACAGGGTGTCGTCGCTGAAAAATTCAACAAATGAAATTCGTTTCCCCGAAATGTTTTCGTTTTGAATGTTGGGGACCAGCGTTACGTTTTCAAACGACTCTTTGGAAATCTGGTTGTCGATTCCAAAACTCCGGATGGTTTCCACCTCGTCGCCAAAAAAATCAAGCCGGTAGGGATCTTCATTCGAAAAGGAAAAAATATCGACAATGCTCCCCCGAACCGAAAATTGTCCCGGCTCATACACAAAATCCACCCGTTCGAATCCGTATTCATATAAAAATTCGTTGATAAACTCGATGGAAATTTTGTCGCCTTTCGAAATTTGCAATGTGTTGGTTTCGAGCGATGAGGGTGAAATTACGGTTTCGATGGCGGCTTCGGGATAGGTAACCACCATGTACGGTTTTCCGCCGGTTGAAATCTTATTCAGTGCTTCGGCCCGCAACACAATGTGTTCCTGCTCGGTTTGTCCGTAGTGGATGGAGCGTTTGTACGATGAGGGGAAAAATAAGGTATTTCCCGAGAATCCCAGGTTGTTCAGGTCGTCGAAAAAATAGGCCGCTTCTTCGCGGTCGTTTAACAGGATGACCAGGTTTTTTTTTGTTTTTTCAAACAGGGAGGCTAGCAAAATGGTTTTCGACGAGCCAATGAGTCCCTGCAGGAGAATTTTTTCACCCGGGGGGACAGCCAGTTTTTTGGCCAGTTCCTTAACCTGTTCCTGCCCTTTAAAATATTTCAGAAACTGCGTGGTTTCCAAATTGTAAATTTTGCACAAAGATAGGTGTAGCGCTTTCGAATCAAAATGAAAACAAAAGCTTTTCAGGAAAATTTTACAAAGAGTTCAGAAACCTGTTGTGAATAGCCTGGGAAAAATCTTCAGTGGAATTTGATCGCTATATTATAGTCTGGATTTTCTATTCATAAAAATATTGGTTAGTAAGTAAAACAGAAAGTGTTTTTTATGAATGGCGCCGTCGGTTAAACTTTAATGGTGATCCGATTACATTGTTTTTAATTTCGTCGTTGTTGAAAACAAGTTCGCCATTAATAAAAGTGGAAACTACTTTATGCGAAAATTCCACGCCCTCGAATGGCGACCAGCCGCATTTATACCGGATATTTTCGGGCGAAACCACCCAGCTTTGGTTCGGATCGATCAGCGCCAGGTCGGCAAAATAACCTTCGCGGATGTACCCACGGTGATCGATTCGGAACAAGTCGGACGGAGCGTGACACATTTTTTGAATTACTTTTTCGGCTGTGATGAAACCTTTTCGGCTCATTTCCAGCATGGCCACCAGCGAATGCTGTACCAGAGGCCCGCCCGACGGTGATTGGAAATAGCTGTTGTTTTTTTCTTCCAGGGTATGTGGCGCATGATCGGTGGCAATCACGTCAATTTTATCAGTGAGCAGCGCTTCCCATAGCGCTTCTTTGTCTTTTACCGATTTGACGGAGGGGTTCCATTTGATCCGGTTCCCTTTTGTTTTGTAATCAGAAGTGTCGAACCACAGGTGATGGACACAAACTTCGGCTGTAATTTTTTTCCCGGATACTTTTCCTGAAGTAAAAAGGCTCATTTCTTTTGCCGACGAAAGATGCAGTACGTGAAGCCGGGCATGGTGCCGCGAAGCCAGTTCAACCGCTTTGGCCGACGAAATATAGCAGGCTTCGTCGCTGCGGATACGGGCGTGTTCTTCAATGGGAACATTTTCGCCGTAACGGTTTCGGGCAGCTTCCAGGTTTTTTTGAATGGTTTTTTCATCTTCGCAATGCGTTGCAATGAGGGTTGGCGCATTCCTGAAAATTTCCGACAGGGTGGTTTCGTCGTCAACCAGCATATTTCCGGTTGATGAACCCATAAAAACCTTGATGCCGCAAACTTTCGACGGGTCAGTTTTCAAAACCTCTTCAAGATTGCTGTTGGTGGCGCCCATGTAAAACGAGTAGTTGGCTGCCGAAACTTCGGCCGCGCGACTGAATTTTTCTTCGAGTAATTCCTGGGTTACGGCTTGTGGCTTTGTGTTAGGCATTTCCATGTAGGAAGTTACCCCGCCAGCAACGGCAGCACGGCTTTCCGATAAAATATCGCCTTTGTGTGTTAATCCCGGCTCGCGAAAATGAACCTGGTCGTCGATAACTCCCGGAATCAGGTACAGCCCTTTTGCGTTGATGATTTCAGTTCCGGCCGTGTTGAAATTTGCCGGGATTGTGTGAGGGAAAATTCTTTCGATGATATGGCCGTTAATCAGTACACTTCCTTTGAATTTTAGCCCTTCATTAATAATGGTGGCATCTTTAATGAGTTTCTTCATTTTCCTGGATTTATTTCAAAGTTAAAGATTCTGTACAAAATCAATGGATAGAAATTGCCGAAGGTTGCGTTTTGCTGAAGCCGGGACTGTGATATTTTACCAGTTTCATTTTTGGTATCGCCTGAACCAACTCCTGATTTTCATTTTTAATACGCCCCACAGCGCTTCGTTAAAGATTCCGCCGCTCATTTTCGAGGTGCCTTCCTTGCGGTCGGTAAAAACGATGGGAACTTCAACAATCTTGAATCCAAATTTCCATGCGGTAAATTTCATTTCAATCTGAAACCCGTAACCCACGAGTTTGATTTTTTCGAAGTCGATGGTTTTGAGCACTTCACGGCGGTAACAAACAAAGCCGGCGGTGGTGTCCATTATTTTCATCCGGGTTACCATGCGGACGTACATCGAAGCAAAATACGACATGAGTACCCTGCCCAGCGGCCAGTTTACCACATTAATTCCTGAAACATACCGCGAACCAATGGCTACGTCGGCGCCTTCGGAAGCTGCTGAAAAAAGCCGTTCCAGGTCGTCGGGGTTGTGCGAAAAGTCACAGTCCATTTCGAAAATTAAATCGTACTCTTTGTCAATTGCCCATTTGAAACCGGCAATGTAAGCAGTACCCAGCCCCAGTTTCCCTCTCCGTTCAAGAATATAAAGTTGTTTCGGAAACTCTTTTTGTAGTGTTTTGACGATTTCTGCCGTCCCGTCGGGAGAATTATCTTCCACAATTAACAAATGGAAAGGAATAGCCAGCGAAAATACTTTCCGCACCATTTTCTCAATATTTTCCCTTTCATTATAAGTAGGGATAATGACCAGATTTTTCGTCACGCGCACTGTTATTAGATGATTTCAAAACGAAAATACACTTTTTTAAATTGATAAAAGTAAAATCGCGGGAACAATAATTTTCAGTAGCTGGTTTCAGTTAAGAACTGAAGCTGGTCTGCCGTATTATATGATTCATTAATCTTGTTAAGGTTGAAAGCCTTCTTCGTTCGGATTTTAATAATGGAAGAAATGGGTTAAAATGCCTCGTTTTTTTGTTTTTAAAGCTGGAGCCTGTCAAACCAACCCATTCCCTGTGTCCTGTAATTAAAAGAATGATAAAAGGTATTGGACTGATGAGGAAAATAGTTTAATATTGACCCGGAACGAATGGTACAAACTGATGAATACAAAAAAAGTTGTCAAAGTTGACCTGAATAATGAATCCCATTGCTCGCACCTGTTGAAGTTGTTGAATGATTATATGGAAGATGAAATGGGTATTGGTCAGCCGATGCCCGTGAACTTGGGTTCAAAAATCATTGAAGGACTGAGAAAACATAACGGATACCTGGGATTTTTTGTTTGTGTCGGAAATGATTTTGTTGCACTGGCCAACTGTAATGTTAACTACTCCACCTGGAATGCACACCCTTTGTTAAATATTCACGATTTTATCGTTTCTCCCCATGCCCGTCAACAGGGGATTGGCCTTTTCCTTTTAAACGCAATTGCAGAATATGCCACCCGTCAGGGATTCTGCCGTATTAACCTCGAAGTACGCCAGGATAATATAAGTGCACAACAGTTATACAGAAAGGCAGGTTATACCGAATGCGAGTCGCAAATGTTTTTCTGGGAGAAGAAACTAAATTGACTTTTCTTTTTCTGTTACTGCGCCCATTTTATCCCAAAAGCTAAAATTTTAACGTTTTTCAGGTTACTTTTATTGGACTCTGATGGGATAAACGAGTCGTCCGGAAAGGAGTTTCGGGGAACGGGAACGCAGTTTTTACGTGCTGATGCAGGATATGTAAAAAAAATCCACAGAAAAAATCTTCCGAAAAATTATTGATTCTCAATTCATTGTTTGAACCCATGAAAAAATCTTTGAAGATTGTTGTATTTTTTATTTGGAAACTTCGAAAACGTGATTACATTTGCACCCGCTTTTAAGGCGGAGTTCAGGAGAAATGATGG
>CAZHKI010000349.1:0-4578 GCA_964533365.1 uncultured Maribellus sp.
CTTGCCAAATTCTTCGTCATGATTACCAAAGGCAACGGCAAAGGGAATTTTTCGTTCTGCTATCGGCTCCAAAATCTGACGCAACGAGGCTTCGGCCGGTTCTCCGAAAATAATATCACCTGTATGGATCACCAAATCGGGCTTTTCCAAATCGAGCATTTGGATTACGTTTTTCAATGCACGTTCTGACTTCGGATTTCCAGCAATATAATGCGTATCCGTTAACTGCAGAATTTTAAACTTCCCATTCTTATTATAAAATAAATTAGTTTTGGATGATTCAATTTTCCCGGTTGCAATACCGGAAGACAAAATCCCCGCCACCGAATTAGTTGCAATCATACCGGCCATACCGGCAAGGGCTGAACCTTTAAGAAAGGCTCTTCTGTTTAAATGTGTTCCCATAATTTCCTAAATATTTTATTGATTTATCATCATTTTAATTAAATGCCACCTCCTGGCATAATAACTTCGATTGAATCAATTGCCAGATCTGTGTACGTTTCTATTTGAAAGTTGCTGTCAGAAAGAAAATAGTATATAATCCCCCAAATAGGGGTAACCCATATTGCGGCTACCCGGCCTAACCATTTTACAACATCATACAAATCAGTCAATTTGTTATTTTTAGAGTGTTGATGATATATTTCATGATGGATTTTATCCAGCAAATTTTTATACTTCCTTTTATCCTCCAGTTTTAATTCGGGCTCAAACATATTCCAATAGTCGAAACTCCAGTTTATCGGAACTTCCATTTCATCTCCATCTTTCATCCAAATAAAAAACTCTTCGAGTTCCTTGTCGGTACAACTGTCGTTTAAATATTTTATAAGGATTTCCTCATTCATTATTGTTCATTTTTTGTACCTCCCCAAAAGCGGGGAGGTACTCTGCTTAACCAAACTAAACCAAAGAAAAAACAGATAAAATTATATCGGATCTATTAAACATTACGCACAACAGAAAAATCATAACTATGCGAAAAATGAATTTATTATTAAAAACCTTTTAGTTGAATATAGCGGCTAAAGTGTTCTTTATTCCAATAACATGCTGACTAATTACAAATTTGTATTTATATGCCGTTGTTTGGAAAGCGTTAATATCACCAAAAAATTACTGAAAATAAACCATTCATACTCTTTGCATTCTTTAAATTCTGTATAAAAGAGGTAACCACAACATCTGAATATTTTTGATCCGCACTAAAACGAAGAACATTACCAAACCCGGTTGCTAATTCTTTGCTTTTTTACAATTTCAAATTTCACCAGAGGTTACGTTCAGGTAGCCATTCGACACATTTTATTGTATCGTAAAATTTAATTACGAATTAACAACAAGCACAACTATTTTTAAATGGAACTTCCATATTAAAAATCTGTCAACGAATTAAATACCTTCATTATTAACCTGAATTTCCTTCCCGTCGGGAGATATCGTCATAACAACCTTTCTGTTCCCTTTAAACCGGAAAACAATTTCGTTATCATTCCCAATCCAGGGAGCCACCATTCCTTTCAATTCATCACTTGCCATATCATCCGTGATGATCCATTTACCTTTTCTGTCTTTAAATTCTTTGGTTCCCGACGAATAGTGAGCTAAAAATTCTTTAGGAGCAAAACGTTTGGAAGTAACCACGACAAGGCCATTGTTTCGAACGAGTTCACGAATATTTTCCTGTGTCTTTTCATTAATAAACAGCCCACACAAAAAAACAAGCTTAACTGACTTTAAATGTTCTTTCGCCACCGCATCATCGAATACCACCACTGAATTGGCGGGAGCAAAACAACGATAGGCCATTCCCTCATAAATATTGCCGGCATTCCACGAAAGACTTTCCTTTTTTACCATTCCGTGTGTAATTGTATGCCATGCTTTAATCCATTCTTCCGATTCGGGACTAGTACGAAGGTCGTAGGCACCAAATAGCCAGTCTTTCCAGTACAAATTTACTTTCTTCCCATCATCATCAACTGTGCAATAGGTATCAGGGCCTTGTCCCCACGCAGTGTCGTCAAAACGGATGATTGCAATCTCCGGTTCCAAATCCCTGAATGTATAGGGACGGGGATTATTGGGTACATATTCTTTGGCGAAACGGCTTAATACTGTTCCCCTTTCCTTAAGACTTATATTGAAAATATCATTCTCCAGGATTTCATAGGTATGGTTGCCGATACTTTCAACATAAGCTTTATCAACGCCGGCCCAGTATGCAAACAGAAGGTTGGACCATAACGATTCAGCCGAGTGTCCGGGGAAGTTATTGTAATGCCAGAAATCGAGGCAGGCCCATAATTCCTGGTTATATTGCAAACAGGCACCCATAGCACATGACGCCCAAATATTCGACCAGTTTTCCTTCATCTGTTTATAAACCGGCGTCATACCCGCCCGCGCAAAATTATGAAACAGCACTGGCCACACATGTTCGGTCAGCACATGTTGCCGACCGTATTGTGTACAATCATTAACCAGTGTTTTTGCACCTTGATATACAGCATTGTCGGCCGACTTAAAATCCATGCCAGTCGGCTCTGCCAAACTAACCAGTTCAATTTCGGGATTTTTCAGGTTTATGGATAAGTTTCGGGTTATTTGTGAATGTTCCAGTTCATCGTACTGGATGCCCCAAACGGCTTTCGACTGGGTAAGGCTTTTCAGAACCGGAGAAGGAAACTTAAACAGGTGTAAATTATTGGGCTGACTAACCCATTCGTGGCCATCGGTACTTTTCATTTCCAATGCCCAGTTTCCGCATTCCACATTAACCACAACATTCAGACCTGCCTTTTGAAAATCGGCACCCAGCTTTTCCATTTTTTGGGCTTCATCTTCAACCGTTCCCTTTGGTCCCCTGTAATGATAGACCACAAAGTCAACACCCAGCGAATCCATTACCACCGGATTAAAAAAATCACCAGGTTTAGTCTTATCTCCTGAATTGTCAATTCCGATATAAAAATTTTTAACTGTTTCCTGTTTCACTTTTTGTGAAAAACCTGATTTTGAATTCACAAACAATGATAGCAGGATCAATAGTTTAATTGAAGCTGAACTGAAAATACAGAAAAATTTGCCATCCTTTAATTTATTCATTTTCACAATCTTATTTTGAATTTTATAATGAAGTCCCCTATCAGGTCATCAAATCCAAACGAATGACATCCTGAAGTTAACCTTGTCGACCGATCATTTTTTAGCCCCGTAAAGTTAAAGTTCGGTGTGAATGACAAGTTATAACATCAAGCAGTTTCCCTGCTTATGTTCATTGATTAGCATCTATCTGAGTTATAAATTGGCATCGGAACACACACGCGATCAGGGTAGGGCCCGACGAAACCTTTATAAGGTGAAATGGGTTGAATAAACATCTCATTCTACCCGCAATTCCAGACCCAACTGCTCAAACTCTCCTTTTATAAAAAATCAAGGATGAACAGTTGGGTCGGGCTTATTCCAGTTTTTCAGTTAGTAATGCATAATAATTAATCTTAGGAACTGGAATAAAAATGCGATATCATCATCTTACATGACAGGATCGGTTACTCTTCCACCTGAGCCAGGTTGGGGTTCAAGGCCAATTCTTTGGCAGGAACCGGCAGATAATAGTATTCGTGACTTGGTGTACCAAATCCTGAACTGGGATTGTACTCGTCAGCGGCACGTTTTGCAAATACTTCTTCCACCATTTCCAACCGGCAAAGGTCAGGATAACGGGTCCACTCGGAAGCCATTTCCCAGGCACGTTCCTGAACAACCAGTTTTGCAAAGGCATCACCGCTCAACCCACGGCTGTATCGGGGCAACTCAGCACGATCGCGGATGTAATCCATCAATTCGTAAGCCAGAGCATCGGGCGATCCTGTTGCGCGTGAAACAGCTTCGGCATAAGTAGTTGCGGTCAGTGTATAACGCAATGGCATTATCAGGGTACTTCTCTTTCCACCTTTTAATGTGTACTTGGGCTTACCTTTGTCTTCAGGGTTTACGCATCGCTTGCGATAAATCGGAGATGGAGTGGCAAGGCTGGGATCATCCCAGGATACATTCCCGTTAGCAGTTTCTCTGTAATCCCAGAAGGTAGCTTCTTTACGAGGGCCTTCGGGGAATTCGCGGAAAAATGTTCTTTCTGCAGCAATCCAACCGTATGCTCCATATTCAGCAGGATAGAAACATCTGACAACGGATTCCATTTGGTTGTTGGTGGTGAAGTAAACACTGAAAAGACGTTCTTTATTCAGGTTGTTTTCTGGATTTTCTTCGTTCCACATATTGTCATACGTATCGAAACCACGGCCAACTGCAGAGGCGCCATCAATGACCTCTTTTGCTTTACTGGCAGCCTTTTGGTAATATTCAGTGCCTTTCTTCAACGGATAACCTGCCATGTACAAGTACATTTCAGCTAAAGCGGCTTTTGCCGTTAATGCAAATGGAGCTTCTTTTTCCATACGATGGCCAGTCCAGGAAGTTGGCAACATACTTTCAGCTTTTTCCATATCGGAAACGCATTGTTCAAACAATTTTGCCTGGCTTGAAGATTTTATTTCAAAATTTCCACCG
>CAZHKI010000350.1:0-4578 GCA_964533365.1 uncultured Maribellus sp.
GGCTGAGCACATGGGTCATCAGTAACCTGAAGGAATTCCTCACCGGTTTCCTGGTCAACGGCCACTACTCCGTTAATGAGCCCCCCCTCTTTGGTCAGCCCGGTTACTTTACAGTAATTCAGCACAGTGCCTCCAAAATCGAGGCAGGTTTGTGCCAAACTGATGGCCATTCGCGAATCGTCGAACTGTCCATCATGATAAATTACGCCACCGCGCAGTCCTTCCTGCTCCACCGTTGGGATCGCTTCCACAGCTTCCTCAAACGACAAATGTTTTGACGGGCCTAGTCCCAGTTTACCGGCCATAAAGTCGTAAACTTTTAACCCAACGGTATAAAAGGGGCCTCCCCACCAATCGTAGGTCGGGATAACAAATGATTGGTTGGTAACCAGGTGGGGTGCATTTTTAAACATTAGCCCGCGTTCGTGCAATGCCTCGAAAACCAGGGAAACATCGCCCTGCTGAAGATATCGTACGCCGCCGTGGACCAGCTTCGTGCTCCGGCTCGATGTGCCTTTGGCAAAATCGACCTGCTCCAGCAACAGCGTTTTATAACCGCGCGAAGCCGCATCAACGGCACAACCCAAACCGGTTGCCCCGCCACCCACAACAACGACATCCCACAATTTTACTTTCTCCCTGATTTTTTTTAAAGCCAATTCCCTGTCCATAATATTTGCTTTTTATGATTGACAACGGGCATGAAGCTAAAATCGAAGCATCTAAAAATATTTTTTAATGCGAATCGTACCAGTTTTTGCTTCTTTCCACGGCCTTTTTCCAATCCTTGATTACTTTTAGGATGACCGTTTTATCCTGTACCGGATAAAAGATTTTATCTTCCTGCCACTGGGTTTTAATTTCAGCAATGTTTTTCCAGAAGCCAGTAGCCAGGCCAGCCAGGTATGCGGCGCCCAATGCGGTGGTTTCGGTTACTTTGGGCCTGACAACGTTGGTATTAATGGCATCGGCCTGAATTTGCATGAGCAGGTTGTTTACAGCAGCGCCACCGTCAACCCGCAGTTCGTTTACGGCAATTCCGGCATCTTCGGCCATGGTTTCAATCACTTCCATCGAGCGGAAAGCGATGGCTTCGAGCGCAGCCCTGGCGATATGGGCTTTTCCGGTTCCGCGGCTCAACCCGATGATGGCGCCGGTGGCATACTGATCCCAGTGCGGGGCGCCCAGACCGACAAATCCCTGAACAAACGAAACTCCGCCGTTATTTTCCACCTCAAGGGCCAATGCCTCAATATCAGAAGAAGATTGAATAATTCCCAACTGGTCGCGCAGCCACTGAACAACCGCGCCGCCAATAAAAATGCTCCCTTCGATGGCATACGTTACTTCATCGCCAATTTGCCAACCAATGGTTGTCAGCAGTTTATGTTTCGACGCGATGGGTTTTTTGCCGGTGTTCATCACCACAAAACAACCGGTACCGTAAGTATTTTTCACCATCCCCTCTTCGATGCACATTTGCCCGAAGAGCGCGGCCTGCTGGTCGCCGGCAATCCCCGAAACCGGGATTTCTGCTCCCAGAATTTCCTTGGATGTTACACCGTACAGTTCGCTGCTGGGTTTTACTTCGGGAAGAATTTCTTTGGGAATGTCAAGGATACTCAGCAATTCATCGTCCCATTGCAGGGAATGAATATTGTAAATTAATGTACGGCTGGCATTGCTGACATCAGTAATATGCAACCGCCCATTGGTCAATTTCCAGATGAGCCAGGTATCGACCGTGCCAAAAGCCAGTTTGCCGGCCTTTGCCAGGTCGCGGGCGCCATCCACATGGTCGAGAATCCATTTGATTTTTGTTCCTGAGAAATAAGCATCGATAACCAGCCCGGTTTTTTCGGCCACTGTTTTTTCGAGGCCCCTGTCTTTCAACTCATCACAAAAACCTGCTGTGCGGCGATCCTGCCAAACAATAGCGTTGTAAATGGGTTTGCTGGTTTCGCGGTTCCACACCACGGTGGTTTCACGCTGATTGGTTATTCCAATCCCGGAAATCTCGGATGGCTGAATCCCCGCTTTACGGATTACTTCGCGGGCAACTTTCAACTGGGTTTCCCAAATGGTTTCAGGATCGTGTTCCACCCAGCCTGTCTGCGGGTAAATTTGCGGAAATTCCTGCTGGGCAACTGCAATTATTTCGCCGGAGTGGTTAAAAAGAATAGCCCGGTTACTGGTTGTACCGGCATCGAGCGATAAAATATATTTCTGCATAATATCGGGTTTAAAAATCGTATTTATTGGTTTTAATTTACAGCCTTTGAAAATACAATTTTTAATTCACCCGAAACAAATGTTTCACAAAAATTAATCAAACGAAACTTTTATTCGGAACAATTCGAAATACCAAATCTGGATATTTTTGACCTAAACTTCTAATATTTAGGGGGAATAACTCTAATTTTCGTTTTCTTTCCCATAAGAGAAAAACACACTGACAATTAAATACTTAACCCCAATTTCACTTGCCTCAGTTAGAAAAATCTTTTCTACTTTTGGCCCTAAATAAAAAAAGATGAACATTAAAACAGATAAGGTTGGAATCATCGGGAGCGGAAGCTGGGCCACAGCCCTTGCCAAAATGTTGCTGGAAAATGTGGGCAGTATCAACTGGTTTTTCCGTAAACCGGAAACTATCGAAAGCTTTAAGGAGTTCAAATCAAATCCCCGGTATTTGCAAAGTATGGAATTTGATGTGGAACGGATAAACTTCTATAACGATATTGACGCACTGGCATCCGAATCCGATATTCTGGTTGTGGCAGTGCCATCGGCCTTTTTCCCCATTCTTTTGGGTAAAATTACCACCAACCTCAGCCATAAACATTTTTTGTCGGGCATAAAGGGAGTTATTACTGATGAAAACCTGCTGGTGGTGGAATACCTGAACCAATATTTCGGCGTACCACACGATAACGTGGGCGTAATTGCAGGTCCTTGCCATGCCGAGGAAGTGGCGCTCGAAAAACTATCGTACCTCACCGTGGCTTGTACCGACCAGGAAAAAGCTGAAAAATTTACCCGGCTGCTTCAGTGCAGCTACATTTTCACTTCGCTCTCCGACGATATTTGGGGAACAGAATATACTTCGGTTATCAAGAACATTATTGCCATTGGCGCCGGAATTGCCCACGGATTACGTTACGGCGACAATTTTCAGGCAGCGCTGGTTTCTAATGCCATCCGCGAAATCAAACGGTTTGTCGATACGGTCCATCCCATCGACCGCGACATCAAGGATTCGGCTTACCTGGGCGATTTGATGGTAACGGTTTATTCGCAATTCAGCCGCAACCGCACTTTCGGGACAATGATTGGCAAAGGTTATTCGGTTAAAAATGCCATCCTCGACATGAACATGGTGGCCGAAGGGTATTATTCAGCGCGTTCCATTCACGAAATCAACCGGAAGTTCCAGGTGGATATGCCCATTTGTGAAACCGTTTACCGCATTTTGTATGAAAATGCCTCACCCAAAAAGGAAGTGGAAAAACTGACGCTGAAGCTGAGCTAAAAAAAAAGATTCCATCACATCGTGACAGAATCTTTTTCTGGTATAAAAATATAAATCCCTGTTTTCATGAAACAGGTCAGTAACCTGTGTTTTCTACCTCATTTCCTTGTAAGCATTGATGAGCCCGTTAGTGGACGCGTCGTGGCCGGTTACCGGTTCGTCGCTTTCCAGTTCGGGCAGAATGGCATTGGCCAATTGCTTGCCTAATTCCACACCCCACTGGTCGAAACTGAAAATGTTCCAGATTACACCCTGCACAAATATTTTATGTTCGTACATGGCAATCAGCGAACCAAGAACCCGCGGAGTAAGTTTTTTTACCAAAATTGAATTGGTCGGAATATTTCCTGGAAAAACTTTAAACGGCAGCAGCGCTGCAATTTCAGCATCCGATTTTCCGGCAGCTTTCAGCTCGGTTGTTACCTGTTCTTCCGTTTTTCCCACCATCATGGCTTCGGTTTGGGCGAAGAAGTTGGCCATCAGTTTCGGATGGTGATCGCCAACCGGATTATGGTTGATGGCCGGGGCAATAAAATCGCACGGGATTAATTTTGTTCCCTGGTGGATGAGCTGGTAAAAAGCGTGCTGTCCGTTGGTACCGGGTTCGCCCCAAATAATGGGGCCGGTCTGGTAATCGACCTGTTCGCCGTTCCTGTCGACATATTTCCCGTTGCTTTCCATATTTCCCTGCTGGAAATAGGCGGCAAAACGGTGCATGTATTGGTCGTAAGGTAAAATGGCTTCACTTTCGCAGCCAAAAAAGTTATTGTACCAGATTCCTATCAATGCCAAAACAACCGGAATATTCTGGTTGAATCCGGTGGTGCGGAAGTGGTTGTCCATAGCGTGCGCGCCTTCGAGCAACTGGATATAATTGTCGAACCCAATTCCGAGCACGATGGAAAGCCCGATAGCCGACCACAACGAATAACGTCCGCCTACCCAATCCCAAAACCGGAACATATTTTTGGTATCGATGCCAAATTTGGCCACTTCCTTTTCGTTGGTTGAAACGGCTACAAAATGATTTTTCACAAAGGCCACAT
>CAZHKI010000351.1:0-4552 GCA_964533365.1 uncultured Maribellus sp.
CGGGGCGCTCTGCGTCCAAGTCCTGAGCAGATGGCTTCGATAATTTCATTCAGGTTTATTTCGCCCGAACGCATATAGTCGTAAGGAGGTATTTCACCGGTGCGTTCAACCCGGTCGGCTTCGGGGATAAACCCGGAGTCGGCAATGCGTTTCATCCAATCCAGATTGGCAGCCCTCATCCGTTCCAACACCTCCCGGTATTCCGGATTGCCGACCAGGTTGTTCACTTCCCAAGGGTCGTTTTCGGTGTCGTACAATTCTTCAGCAGGCTTGGTTTTCCAGAAAGCGCTTTGGATTTCGTTGCATTCGCCGGACAAAAAGGCTTGTTCCCATGAACCAATGGAAGGCGCCCTCCACAAATATTCGAGGTGCTGTCCGTAAATCCGGTAAGGCATATAATTGCGAATGTAACGATATTTCTGGTCGCGTACTGCGCGGCACATGTCGTATCGTTCGTCCATTCTTCCACGAAACATAAATGCATATTCAGGATCGGGTGTTTTTTGTTTTCCCAGGAAAGCATGTCCCTGTAGAAACTCCGGGACAGGTATTCCGGCGATACTTAATAATGTGGGGGCCAAATCGACAAAACTGATGATTCGATCAACTTTTGATCCGGCTTTTTTCTCAGGAAAGAGGTATTTGAATTTTTTGGGAATGCGGACAATAAACGGCACCCGAGTTCCCGATTCATACACATATCGCTTACTTCGGGCGAGAACCCCACCATGGTCGCCGTAATAAAAAACGATGGTATTTTCGGCCAGGCCTGCCTCCTCCAATTCTTTAAGTTTTTCGCCAACCCAGGCGTCCATGTCTTCAATTTTATCGTAGTACTGGGCCCAGTCGTGTTTCATTTCCGGAGTTTCCGGATGATAGGGCGGCAGTGGGACCTGATCGGGGCTGTGCCTCAGCTTTTCGCTGGGGATGGAATTATGGATTGAACTTTCATGCGAAATGGTGGTATTAAAAACGGCGAAGAACGGTTGTCCGGAAGCACGGTTTTTATAATGTGCCTTGTCGCTGCATTCGTCCCAAATCGACTTGTCATCGAAATTCCCCAGGTTATAATCGGTTTTTACGTTATTGGTGCAGTAATAACCTATTTCTCTCAAAAACTCAGGATAAGTTTTTACTGTTTCCGATTTGGAGTAGTAACTGCGCATGTTTTCATTTCCTCCCGAACAGGCATATATCCCAGTGATAATTGTATTCCGGGCAGGTGCGCAAACCGGGGCGTTGGCATAGGCATGGGTATATAAAAATCCTTCCGAGGCCAGTTTGTCGAGGTTGGGCGTTGTGGCAAACGTATCGCCGTAACAACCCAGAAACGGGCTGTTATCCTCGCTGGTTAGCCAGATTATATTGGGAAGTTCGTGGGGAATCCTCTCCTTACAACCCATAAAAGTGAGGAGGACACATGCTGATAAAAAAAAGGACAAAAACAGGAAATGATTGATACGTTTCATCGTTGAGTTTCAATTAAATTCAGAATAAAGATAAGAATGGGAATTATCCTTTAGCCGAATCCGCCAAGAATAAAAGGATCCAGTGGAAAAAGTCAGGCTACGATTTCCACCCGGTTTCCATCCGGATCGAGGATCACACTTTCGTAATGGCCATCGCCGGTGGTGCGGGGCTCGCCTACTACTTTAAAACCATCGTTACGCAGAGTCTCGGTTAACTGGTCAACTTCAGTTTTCGATCCTACTTTAATTGCCAGATGAATAAAACCGGAAAACTGTTTTATGCTATCGTTTTTGGTATGCGGAATTCCCGGCATTTCCATAATCTCCAGACTGCAATCACTATCGAAAGTCAGAAAATAGGAACTGAACCCTTTGGAATGATTATAATAAATTTCGTTGGATGATGCATCAAAATAGTGCATGTAAAAATTTTTTAATCCTTCTAAATTGTTGGTCCAGATAGCGATGTGATCAATTCTCATGGCATTTGATTTTCTTTGTCAAAATTACGAAACAAATGAATTGATTTTTATCATTTATCAATAAAAATTTGTTCTACTCCTCGCCAAACAGCCAGTCAGCTCTGCTAGAATGAGCAAATTGTTAACCTCAAATCATAAAAATTGTTAATTAATATTTATTCGATACAGTATTGAAGCCATATCTGGTGTATTCGGCGAAATAGCTCCTGAACACAATCGCATGAAGCTTTGTTTTTTTATTACTTTTGCCGGGTGAACAAAGAATTATACCTGATGGTTATTCTGTTTAATATTATTAATGGAAAAAGAAGTTATTCAAGACAAACGGGCAAAACTGCCCAAATTTACTTTACCCTCATTAATTCAAGAATCTGTAAAAAAATTTGCCGACAATACCTCATTAATTTTTGTAGGAGAAAAAAACTATACCTACAAACAAATGGGAAAAGACATTGAGTTACTTGCTGAATTACTCACTGAACTGGGTGTCGGGAAAGGCGACAAAGTAGCTCTTTTAAGTACAAACATGCCCAACTGGGGCGTTGCTTTTTTCGCCATATCCCTCACCGGTGCAGTTGTGGTTCCCATTTTACCTGATTTCCACGGAAATGAAATTAAGGCCATTATCGAACATTCTGGCGCTAAAATTCTTTTTGTTTCCGAAAATTTATACGGGAATATCACTGATGAAACAGCCGGGATAATTGAGAAAATGGTACTCGTGGACAATTTTGCCCTGATTCCCAAGGAAACACCGGCCAGCCATTTAAAATCACTCGAATCGTCATTGCCTGTGGTAAAAAAACATACCATCACAGCCGAAGTGGAAGAGAATGATCTGGCCTCCATCATCTACACATCGGGTACAACCGGGAATTCAAAAGGCGTAATGTTGTCGCACAAAAACCTGGTTTGGACTGCAAGACAATGTTACACCCTGCAAAAAATAACCGAAACCGACCGGTTCATCTCGCTTTTGCCATTGTCGCACACATTCGAGAACACATTGGGACTCTTACTTCCTGTCACTTTTGGCGCTTCGGTCCACTACCTGCGTAAACCGCCGGTACCATCTGTTCTGCTTCCGGCCATGAAGCAAGTCAAACCAACCATCATGCTTACCGTCCCGCTGATTATTGAAAAGATTTTCAAATCGAAAATATTGCCCACATTTCAAAAAAACAGTTTCATCCGCTTTCTTTATTCCGTTCCTCCGGTTCGGAAATTACTTCATAAAGTGGCTGCATCGAAACTGTATAAATCGTTTGGCGGCGAACTTATATTCTTCGGAATTGGTGGCGCCAAACTGGATCCCACGGTTGAGCGGTTTCTGAAAGAAGGAAAATTTCCTTATGCCATTGGTTACGGGCTTACCGAAACATCGCCCATGCTGGCCGGTGCCGTAGGGAAAAACACCAGAGTTGGCACAACCGGCCTGGCCATGGAAGGAGTACAACTTCGCATCGCCGATATCGATCCGGTTACCCGCGAAGGAGAAATACAGGCAAAAGGGCCTAACGTAATGATGGGTTATTACAAAGCGCCTGAAATCACCAAAGAAGTATTTACCGAAGACGGATGGTTCAAAACCGGCGACCGGGGTTACTTCGACAAATACAATTCCCTTTACATCAAAGGCCGCATTAAAACCATGATTGTAGGCGCCAGCGGCGAAAACATTTATCCTGAGGAGATTGAATCGGTCATCAATAAAATGCGTTACGTACTCGAATCACTGGTGGTCGAAAAGAAAGGAAAACTGGTAGCCATGATTCATTTGAACATGGATGAAATTGAAAGCCAGTTCAAACACATGAAGGCTGAAGCACAACAGTATATTCAGGAAAAATCGGAAGAGATTCTGAAAGAAATACAAAAGAAAGTAAACGAAGAAGTCAACAAATTTTCAAGAATCCAGCAAGTTATACTTCAACCCAATCCTTTTGAAAAAACACCAACAAAAAAAATAAAGCGGTTTTTATACGTGTAAAAAATAATTCAACATTAAAAAATGGAAAGTCGGTTTTACAGGCTTTCCATTTTTTATTTGAGTTGAATTTAAAATGCTAATTTTGTAACCGAAAACGCAATAAATAAATGGTCACTGAATCGAGATACAACGCACGCGGAGTTTCAGCATCGAAAGAAGATGTACACGAAGCCATAAAAAACGTGGACAAAGGACTCTTCCCGAAAGCATTCTGCAAAATTATCCCCGATATTTTGGGCGGCGACCCGGAGTGGTGCAACATTATGCACGCCGACGGAGCCGGAACAAAATCGTCGCTGGCTTATGTTTACTGGAAAGAAACCGGCGACCTTTCGGTTTGGAAAGGAATTGCACAGGATGCACTGATTATGAATGTTGACGATTTGCTTTGCGTTGGAGCCACAGATAATATC
Source organism: uncultured Maribellus sp. (assembly GCA_964533365.1). Lineage (GTDB taxonomy): Bacteria > Bacteroidota > Bacteroidia > Bacteroidales > Prolixibacteraceae > Draconibacterium. The sequence goes on from CAZHKI010000351.1 coordinate 4,355, forward strand.
CTGGTTTCTTCCACTATCGGAAGGAACAAAAACAACATTCCCGGTGAGGTAATTTCGGCTATTATTAACGGAACTGAAGAGATGCTGGCTAACTTGCGCGAAATGGGAATCAGCATTTATTCCACCGGCGGCGAAACTGCCGATGTTGGCGATTTGGTCCGGACAATTATTGTCGATTCAACTGTAACCTGCCGCATG
>CAZHKI010000352.1:0-4537 GCA_964533365.1 uncultured Maribellus sp.
CAGCCGACAGGGGCAGGTAAACATCAAACAACAGGTCCTGCGAACGTTTGTCGAAATATTCCAGCGAAAAATTTACCCGGTTAAACAAGGCTCCTTCCAAAGCCACACCAAACGAACTGGATGTTTCCCATTGAATGTCGAGTGATTCGTTTTGGGTTTTGTATGCTGCACCGAGGTTGGCATTTTGTGCCATACTGAAAAGCGCCATATACCCGTAATAATCAACGCTGGCGTCGTTACCCACTTCGCCGTACGATGCTCTCAGTTTCAGGAAATTGATGGTGTTTTCATAGGGCTGCATGAACCTTTCTTTTGAAATGGACCAGCTTCCACCCACCGACCAGAAGTTACCCCAGCGGTTTTCCTTGTAAAAACGCGATGACCCATCGGTACGGAACGAAGCATCGAAATAATACTTGTTGTCGTAATTATAACGGGCCCTCGACAAATAACTTTCAGTCCGGTAATTATTCTGGTAACCAGTTAACGATGTAATTTCCGTAAAGTTAATCAGTTCGGTACCTCCTACAAAAGTTTCAGTAGTTTTAAAACCATATGTGTAAGCATAGTTGTAATAATAGTTTTCGTGACCTAACAATACATCAACGTTGTGCAAATCAATTTTTTTGTCCCAGGTAAGTTGTTGCTGGAATGTATAGTTTTTATAGCGGTACATTTCGCGCCTTGCCCGGCCTTTATTTCCGGAACCATCACCGATAGTGGCATTATTATATGCCTGGGTTTCTGTATTCCTCAGGTTCAGGTCGCCTTTCAAAGTAAATTTAAAATCTTTCAGAAAAAGAAAATCGGCGTAAACCTGGCTTTGTGCTGTATTGCGGTAGTTCCGGTTCATGTCGAGACCGAGTTCCCAAACAATGTGACGGCCTACATGTTGCGGACGGCTGTATGAACTTCCGTCGTCGAACCTTTTGTTTCCCATTTCATCCAGCATATAACTGCCGGTTCCCATATCGTGCAGATAAACAGGATAAATGGGAGCTATGGTACGGGCATACATGAACGGGTTGATAAACGCACTTGTACTGCCGGCGTCACCGGTGGTGTTGTTCGAAACCTGGTGTGTAGCTGAGATGGTCATCCCGGCATTAATCCATTTTTTTGGCGAAATCCCAATATTGGTACGACCGGTAAAACGGGTGAAATCAGATGAGATGACATATCCTTTTTCATCGAGGTAACCGGCAGAAAAAAAGTAGTTCCCTGTTTTTGATTTTCCTTCGCCGCTTACATTGTAATCCTGGCGATGGCCCATCCGTTCAACTTCTTTAAACCAATCCAAATCATCATAGTTTGCACGAACTTCAGCGCCGTTCACCAGTTTACCATTCGAATCGAACAAGGCATTGTCAGGTTTATTGAAAATGTTATATTTCAGAATGGAAGAAACCAACGAATTGGTAGCTTCTGCGCCGGCCAGATCGGTTGTGGTATATACATTAGGTTGCGAGGTCATCAGGTAGTTGCGGTACCCTTTCCACATAATTTCCATGTAGTCTTCGGAACCAACTTTCTCATATTCTTTGATACCTCTGGTAAATACGCCCTGGTTTACATTTACACTAATGCTCGAACCATCCTTTTTACCTTTTTTGGTAGTAATCAGCACAACGCCGTTGGCTGCACGGTTTCCGTACAATGCCGAAGAAGCAGCATCTTTCAGGATGGTTAAACTTTCAATATCCTGCGGGTTTAAATCGGAAATATTCCCGCCAAATGCAACACCGTCGATAACATAGAGCGGGGCATTCGTCCCGTTAACAGAACCAAATCCCCTGATCCGGATAGTAGGATCGGAACCAGGCTCCCCATAACTGTTGTTAACCTGAACACCCGCGGCTTTTCCTTCGAGTACTCCTGCCACATTGGAAACCGGCCTTCTTTCAATCGCTTCGGCATTTACCGATGAAATGGCACCGGTAAGCGATTCTTTCTTCGCAGTACCATAAGCCACGACCATTACTTCGTCGAGGCCCAGAATATCGGGTTGCAACACAACATTGTTGACTGTGCCCGAAATCTGCAATTCAACTGTTTTCATCCCTACAAAAGAGAAAACCAAAGTCATAACATCGTTCGGGACATCGAACCGATATTCTCCGTCGATGTTGGTTATTGTTCCCAGGGTAGTCCCTTTTGCCATAACCGATACTCCGGGTATGGGCAAATTATCCTCCCCACTCATAACTTTACCTGAAATGCTCTTGACCTGAGCTTCAGTAAATTGCATTCCCACCATAAGGATGCAAATCATAAACAGTGCAAGTTTTTTCATAGAAATTTTTAATTTTTGATTACTTCATTACCTCCTAAAAAAGCTATTATTGACAAACCTTCTTATTTAAAACAACATCATTATTAATTCAACTAACAATTAACAATTTTTCACAATTAAGGTTCATTTCATTAAATAAACCCTTAATGAATATTTAAAAAGTAAGATTTCCCTTAAAAAGTATCCTTTCCCGTGCGCTGTATTAAATTTTAAAACATTATTTCCAACAAATCACCAATAAATTTACCCTCGTACAAATTAAATTTCGTTCATACCGGAAAGAATGCCTGACGAATATCATATCTTTAACGAACTCCAAAATGAATTTTTAACTTGAAGTTTATCTTATACCCATTTAAATTTTACAAATCGAAAAATTCTGTCACGTTTGTATATTGTCATTAATTTTACCCAAAATTTTAATGATATGCCCAAAAAGTTGCCCGATATATTTTTGTACAATCCCACCTGCGAATATGCGGTTGCCAATGGAAATCCCTGGTGGCAGCCCAACCGGTTGCTGCAAAAAATGGAAGCTGACATGTCGGCACTCCCGCTGTTTTTGGCTGAAAAGGGAGATGTTCTTCTGGTTGGGGAAAAACCATCGCCTCACTTTTTGGAAACCCTTTCAGCACTGGTCATCGGGTTGCCCGAATTTATACCGACAAAAGAGGCCTTAAAAAATACCACATTACAGAAAAATCTAATCGGGAAATTAAAACCCTGGGGCTGGAGCCCGGCAACCCATCGGTTGCTTTCGCCTCTGAAACCTGCCTGTTCAACTGGTTTTCAGGAATCGCCTGTTGCTGAATGGAAACCGGAATACCGCGAATTCTATTCACGCCGGTATGCACTGAAGATATTAAAACACCTGCTCGCCGATTATAACAACTCCGATTTTCTACCCGATTTTTTCATTCCAGAAGTTTGTACTACCCAATCCGAGATTGAATTTCTGTATAACCGATGGGGGAAATTGCTGATTAAGGCACCCTGGAGCAGTTCCGGGCGGGGATTGCAACCGGTTACCAAAACGCCTGTTCATCCAAAAGTCTGGGAAAAACTGCTGGGAATCATCAACAGCCAGGGTTTTGTGATGGTGGAACCGCTGCTCGAAAAAGCGCTCGATCTGGCTTTCCAGTTTGAAATCAGCAAGGGAAAAATCATCTATCTGGGCATCAGCAATTTTGTGGCTGATCAGAAAGGACAATACGCCGGAAACCACCTGAACGGGCTGCCTGAAAACCTCGATCGCGGTGTTGCCGAATTTGCTGCCGCAATCCCCGGAATCCTGATCAGACCGTTGATTCATATCCTTGAAAACAGTGAACTGGCTAAAAATTATGAAGGAAATTTTGGTATCGATACGCTAATTTTTTACGATCAAAATCACAAGTTAAAAATCAATCCCTGTCTCGAAATCAATCTCCGTCAAAATATGGGGTTGGTTTCGCTTTCCCTCGAAAAAATAATTCATCCTGAAAAAAAAGCCATGTTCCGGACTTACTATCACCCAGGCATTTCCTTCTTCCGGTTTAAAAAGGAAATGGAAGAAAAATATCCGGCAGTTATCTCGCAGAAAAAACTGGTGTCGGGTTTTTATTCCCTGACCGATACGGATGAAAACACGATGTTTGGAGCTTATCTTTTTGCTTGATTGATTTTAAATTTTTCACTGATTTTTATTACTTTTAAAATGCCTTAAATTCCTGTCACAACATAAAAATCAGCGCCTTATGGAAAACACCGAAAAAAAACCTGAAGAAAACAAAAAAATTTCCGAAAAAAATTACCTCAAAGAACTGAACCGGCTCCAGATAGAACTGGTAAAACTCCAGGAATGGGTTAAACACAAAGGGCTGAAAGTGGTGGTCATTTTTGAAGGTCGCGATGCTGCAGGAAAAGGAGGGACAATTAAAAGCATCATTCAAACGTTAAATCCCCGGATTTGCCGGGTTGTGGCTTTGGGAACACCAACCGAAAAAGAAAAAACCCAGTGGTATTTTCAGCGGTATGTGGCCCATTTACCTGCCGCCTGCGAAATGGTGCTTTTTGACCGTAGCTGGTATAACCGTGCAGGAGTAGAAAACGTGATGGGTTTTTGCACCACCGATGAATACTGGGAATTCTTGCGGTCGTGCCCCAATTTCGAACGGATGCTCATCCGCTCGGGAATCATTTTAATCAAATACTGGTTTTCGGTGAGCGAAGAAGAACAGGAACGACGGTTTGTATCCCGCATCA
>CAZHKI010000353.1:0-4484 GCA_964533365.1 uncultured Maribellus sp.
ATTTTTTAGATTTTCTCCAAACCTTCATTTAAATCACTTTAATCAGCAACAGTAAAGGCAAAAATTCAAGGATACAAAGGTATAAAAAGAGATAAAAAATTGAAAATTGTTTCTTTAATAAAATTTTACTGCCTCGTTGCAACAACATCAGGTACATCACCACGAAGATAAAGATTCCGGTAAAAACCGGAATATCAGGATCTTCGAAGGGGTAAAATGCAACTACCGTAATAATTGGGAAGAGAAATAAACCGGTAACGCGGTTAAAATTATCCATGTTGAAGAGGAATTCGCTGGTTTCATTCGACCCTTCCACCAACATTCCGAAAAGCATATAAAGCATTTTTTTGATAATAAAATAAACGATTACCGCCCCTAAACAAAAGGCAAAAAGCACCAGGCTGGGTAAAGATGTTGCGATCTGGAAATAGTGAAATACCTGAAAAACAAAAACCGACGCAGTGAGGTAAAAATAGATTTCCAAACGGAACGCACCCTGTAAAACGGAAGAGTTCTTTTCCTGAAACATGCGGAACCCGGTGGAATAATTGATGACGGAATAAAACAGGTGCCCCAGATATTTTGAATAGGAATTTCGCACAGAAGCAAACAGAATTAGGGCGAGCAGCAGTAAAATGGTCAGCCAGTCGGTATTATGGTTTGCCACCTGCCGGTACGGGAGCGCAAGTCCTTTATCGTCGATTGTAACAGAACTGGTCAGCTTTACATCGGTGCGTGGAACCATGAGGCGTTCGCCTCCAACCAGCAGTTTTTGTTCCCGGTTCCACTGCCAGTAACGCACTTGCAAATGCATGGGCAACGCCGGTTTTTCGCCGGTAGCCGTTGTGGCAACCGTATCGCGCGGCGGATGCTGATCAAACTGAAGGATATTCCGATCGATTTTCAAGCCGTCAGTTTTTCCCAAAACAGCCCCTGTTTTGAGTGGCTGATTAGTCCGTACCGTATCGCGCTGATATGAAACCGTCCCTTCCATTTAAAAATTTATGCAGCAAAGATAAACATTGAATGATTGCGGCAGACGTCAAACCAATTCTGAATTGTAATTTTGAACCTTAATTTTTTGACGATGATATCATTCGCGCCCATACAGGGTTTTACCGATCTGGTTTACCGGAAAGCTTTTTCTGAAACATTCACGGGAGTGGATACTTTTTTTATCCCGTACATTTCGTTGAAAAACGGAGTGCTGCCAGCAAAATACCTGAAAGAGGTTTTACCTGAAAATAACCCGCAACACAAGGTTGTTCCGCAGATTTTACCCGGCGATGGCAACGAAATGACGGAGCTGGCAAAAATTCTGCGCGATTTGGGTTATACTGAAATTAACCTGAACCTGGGCTGTCCCTACCCGATGGTTACCCGCCGCGGGAAAGGGGCCGGGCTGTTGCCTTTCCCGGAAAAAATCAGAGCAATTCTTTCGGAATTTTTCAACAAAACCGACATGAAACTTTCAGTGAAATTTCGCTCCGGACTGGTTTCGGAAAAGGAAACCGAACCGTTAACCGGGTTATTCAACAGCTTCTCGCTTACCGAAATTATTTTTCACCCGCGGGTGGCCAGTCAAATCTACGGCGGCGAAATCAACAATGAACTTTTCCAACAGGTGGCGCAAACCTGTCAGCACCGGGTGGTTTACAACGGTGATTTGATTTCGGAATCCGTTTTCAGAAAAAAGCAGGAGCTATTTCCAGCGACAACCGACTGGATGCTGGGTCGCGGGATTCTGATGAACCCTTTTCTCCCGGCTGAAATATCAGGAATTGATTTTTCTCCTGAAGAAAAACAGGAAAAACTTGAAGCTTTTCACCAGCGTGTTTTCGATCTTTATTCCGAAAAAATGGATAACGCTGGCAATGTTTTGAACAAGATGAAACAATTCTGGATTTACTTCAGTTTTGTTTTCCCGCGGCAACCGAAGGTATTCAAAATCATAAAAAAGACGAAGGATATCGCCGGGTTAAAAATGAATGTTCAAAAAATATTTCAATCCGGGATAAGCGGTTAATATCGCGGGAATCAGTTTTGCGAACAGTTTTCGCGTTCGTACTTTTCCATTAAATCCATGAGTACCAGCATTTCGTCCAGTTCGTCACTGTTTTTTTGCGATCCGCAAATTTCGATGAACCGTTTCAGCGCCAGCCGGTAGTCGTCTTCTGTATTTATCCTGTCTAACATTCCATTAATGAGCATCGAGCCAATTGTTTGCAGCATTCATTTCTATGGTAAGCGGAACCCCGATATCGACGGCATTGACCATTTCGTGCTGAACGATTTCCTTCACCTTTTCCAGTTCGGGCCGGTAAACGTCGAAGTTCAATTCGTCGTGTACCTGCAGCACCATTTTCGATTTCAGATTTAACATTTCAAATTGCCTGAAAATGTTAATCATGGCCATCTTGATGATATCGGCTGCCGAACCCTGGATTGGCGCATTAATGGCATTTCGTTCGGCCATTCCGCGAACCACAGCGTTTGCTGAATTAATATCGTTTAAATAACGTTTCCGGCCCTTAATTGTTTGCACAAATCCCTGATTTCTGGCCAGTTTTATCTGGGTATCCATAAAATCCTTGATTTTGGGAAAATTTTCGAAATAACCATCAATCAGTTCTTTGGCCTCGGTACGGGGAATATTCAACCGCTGCGACAGCCCGAATGCCGAAATGCCGTAAATGATGCCGAAGTTGGCTGTTTTGGCTTTCCGGCGCATGTCGGAGGAAACTTCCGTTTCGGGGACCTGATAAATTTTTGCTGCGGTTATCGCGTGGATGTCCTTGTTTTCGCTGAATGCTTTGAGCATCTCTTCGTCGTGGCTGAGCGCGGCCATCACGCGCAGTTCGATTTGCGAGTAGTCGGCCGATAAAAAGATGTGTTCGTCGTCGGAAGGAATAAACGCTTTGCGGATTTCGCGGCCGCTTTCGTCGCGGATGGGGATGTTCTGCAGGTTGGGATTGACCGAACTCAGCCGCCCGGTAGCCGTAATGGCCTGGTTGTATGACGTGTGCAGCTTTCCGGTTTTGGGATCGGTCAGCAATGGCAGCGCCTCGACATAGGTTGACAGCAATTTTTTCAGCCCCCGGTATTCCAGAATTTTATTGATGATGGGGTGCCGATCGGACAAACGCACCAAAACCTCTTCGGAAGTTGAATACTGCTTGGTTTTGGTCATTTTTACATTCGAATCGATCTTCAGCTTTTCATACAAAATAACTCCCAGTTGCCTGGGCGAAGAAACATTGAATTCCTCCCCGGCCATTTCAATGATTTCCTTTTCAATCCCGATAATCTGTTCGCGCAAAACCACGGCGTAGTTTTTCAGTTCTTCTGAATTCAGTTTGACCCCGGCATTTTCCATGTGGACCAGCACCGGGACCAGCGGCATTTCCATTTCTTCAAAGAGACTGCGCACTTCAAATTTATCCAGTTCGGGCTCAACAGCCTGTTTCAACTGCAGGGTTAAATCGGCGTCCTCGCAGGCATAATCGCGCAATTTTTCGGGCGAAACCGAACGCATGGTCACCTGGTTTTTCCCTTTTTTGCCAATCAGGTTCTCCGTAGGGATTTTTTCGTAGTTCAGGTAGATTTCACACAAATAATCGAGGTTGTGTTTTAATTCGGGCTGAATGAGGTAATGGGCCAGCATGGTGTCGAACAGTTTCCCTTTTACTTCGATACCGTAATTACTGAGCATCAACATATCGTATTTGATGTTTTGCCCGATTTTCACCACGTTTTCATCAGCAAAGATTTCGCGGAATTCGTCGAGGACTTTTTGGGCCTCGCTGCGTTTGGCGGGCAGTGGAACGCAAAATGCCTCGTGTTTCCGGAACGCGAACGACAGGCAAACGATTTCAGCCGAATGGGTGTCGAGGCCGGTGGTTTCGGTGTCGAAGCAAAATTCTTCCTGCACCGACAGTTCGGCCCGCAGGCTGGCGCGCTGCATCGCGGTTTCAACCCAATAATACTGGTGCGGAACGGTATCGATGGTATTTTGTTTTTTTGTAACTGTTTCCACCGGCGCCGGATCGCCAAACAGTGTTCCCTGAAAGGCCGTTTCAACTTTTGGCGCCTCTTTCAGATTCAGGCGTTCGGCAAAATTCCGAAATTCCAGGTCGTCGAAAATGGCTTTCAGCGCTTCCTTGTCGATTTCAGGCTGCGGCATGTCCTCGGGCGGGCAAAGCTCGCTCAAGTCAGTTTCTTCACGACTGCGCTCGAGATCTTCCAGCCGCGGCAGGTCTTCACGCGCCACGCCCAGCGCCTGCATCAGGCGCCCCATGCCGGCCAGGGTCTGACCTTCGGCAATGTATTTGTCGTAGACCGCATTGGTATGGGCACGACGCGCCTGGAAGAACTCGTTTTCGTTATCCAGCAGGTCAAGCAAGGTGCGCTGACCGATGTCGAACTGGCTGCGATACGCTTGGCGCGCCTTGCCGATCGACAGCTGGTGCTGGTCGAGATAGATC
>CAZHKI010000354.1:0-4475 GCA_964533365.1 uncultured Maribellus sp.
CAATACAACAAAGATTCATCTATTTTTTTTGTCCACCTAAAATTTCATGTGATCCGAAATGAGTTTACTCTGGTCGTTCGATATTGATTGAATCCCCATTTACAAAAAGTTTATATGAAATAATTTCGATTTGTTTATTGGACTCCCATTTTTTTTTGAACAGTACTGTCCTTAAAATAAACATGAACCTAATTTTCTAAAACTTACAGGTTAATTAACTCAAAATATTCGAATAATTTCCCTTAACCCACAATTCCCAGAAATTACCAATAGAAATCGAATGAAATAAAAGAGCCTGTATAAATATTTTACAGGCTCTTTTGAATTTTTACTTTTTTGTCGGGGTAGCCGGATTTGAACCGACGACCTCGTCGTCCCGAACGACGCGCGCTACCAAGCTGCGCTATACCCCGTTTTCTAAAGTGCTGCAAATTTAATCTTTTTTACAAACATTAAAACTTTTCCTGAAAAAAAACCAAAACATTTTATTCATCTTTTCCCAAATCAAAAATATCCTTCCTTAAGTGAAAGAAATACAGATTTTTATCGGGATATTTTAATTTACAGTAATTTTTTATTTAAACTTTTGTTCATTAAATTTTGTTTGTTTTCAAATTTATTCATACATTTACACTTGATTTATAGTAGAATAAAATATGGTAATTGAACGATTATAAAATTAAAATACAAAATACCATTGTTAGAAAATGAAAAAAGTAATTACATCAACCGGAAACAGTCTGCAATCGAAGTTTGACATGCGTTTTGGCCGTTCAGTATGGCTTTGTGTTTACGACTCAGACACCAAAACCATTGAATTTATCGAGAATGAAAACAAAGATATCAACGGTGGAGCGGGAACAAAAACAGCTGAAAAAGTAGCCGAATTGGGTGTCCGACAGGTTATTTCAGGCGACTTTGGCCCCAAGGCCAAATCGATGCTTGAACAATTGAAAATCCAGATGGTAATTATGGACGATAAGAATAAAACAGTTCAGGAAATACTGGACCAAATGCAAAATTAATAGAAAGGAAGCGGATATGCCAGGATTTGACAGAACCGGACCAAGGGGACAAGGTTCCCAAACCGGGAGAAGAATGGGGAAATGTAATCCGGAAAATGCAAACCCAACAGAAGAAATTCAGCGCGGGCGCGGATTGGGAAGAGGATTAGGACGAAGACTGCGATTAGGAAATGGCTGGAATTCACCGGGTGATGGTGAAAATTCAGGACGTGGCAGAGGTAGAAGAAGAGGTGGATGGTAAGCGGTAACCTCTTCAAAATGAATAGTCGCATAACTTTTTGCTGTGCGACTATTTGTATGAATAATATAAAGGCTTATACAATTAATAACTCATTTTATGACACAGAAAAAGATTGCTGTACCCGTAGATCAAAACGGTATGTTGGACGGCCACTTTGGCCATTGTAAATTTTTTGACATTTTCGCTGCCGATGGAATTTCTATCCAGTCGGAAGAAAGAATTATTCCCCCACCCCACGAACCCGGGGTTTTACCCAAGTGGCTGGCTGAAGCCGGCGTTACTGATGTCCTCGCAGGAGGCATGGGTAACCGTGCCATTCAACTGTTCAACCAACAAAATGTCAATGTGTTTGTCGGCGCACCGCAACTCAGCGCCCGCGATTTGGTGAGTGGATTTTTGAATCAAACCATCGGTTTCAGCGCCAATTGCTGCGATCATTAAATTAATCCAATCAACCTTTTTTATGTTGGCTTCTAACATGAAAAAGGTTGATATATTTTAATCCTCCTGTTATTAGCCGGGAGATAAATTTTGCTGACGATGAAGATAGCTGTGGCCAGTGGCAAGGGAGGAACCGGAAAAACAACCATTTCAATAAACCTTTACTATTTTATTAATAAGTTTTCCCACATTCCGGTGCAATTGGTTGACTGTGATGTGGAAGAACCCAACGATGCCCTCTTTTTCCCTGAAGCCCAAAAAAAATCAGAGAAGCAGGTATTTCAGCTTATTCCTGAAATTGATAAATCGAAATGTACATTCTGCCGGAAATGTGCCGAATGGTGCGAGTTTAATGCCATTTCAATCGTTAAAAGCCACGGTTATGCTGAAGTGAATGCCAGTTTATGCCATTCCTGCGGCGCCTGCCTGGTTGCCTGTGAGTATGGTGCCATTCGTGAGGTTCGCCATCCGCTTGGAATCATTTCGCATTTTGAAACCGGGACAGGCAAGGGACTGACTGAAGGACGGCTGAACGTGGGCTCGCCCATGCAGAGCATGCTCATCAGGGAAGTAAAAAAATATGTGCGTGAATCGGAAGGTATTGTCATTTTTGATGCACCGCCCGGAACCAGTTGCCCGGTTGTTCAAACTATTGCTGATGTCGATTATGCAATATTAGTGACCGAACCTACTCCCTTTGGGCTGCACGATCTGAAAATTACTGTCGAACTGATGTTGGAATTGCAAAAACCATTCGGGGTTATCATCAACAAAGCAGGTTTGGGTTCCCCTGAAATTTACCATTTTCTTGAAGAAAAAAATATCGAATTGCTGGGAGAAATTCCTTTTGCAAAAAGTTATGCCGGAAATTATGCTGTCGGTAAAATATTGGAAAATATCCCTGGTGAAATTGAAAATATTTATCGGGAAATCATAAAAAAGCTGAACCTCAAAATGGGCTTGTCATGAAAGAAATTACCATCGTCAGCGGAAAAGGTGGAACAGGAAAAACCAGTATTTCAGCAGCTTTGGCTTCAGTTGTCCCAAATGTTGTATTCTGCGACAACGATGTGGATGCGGCAGATTTGCACCTGATTTTTCATCCTGAAATAAAGGCAACGCACCGGTTCAGCAGTGGCAGCAAGGCGTTTATTCATTGTGAATTATGTAGTAACTGTGGTTTGTGCGAAGAATACTGCCGCTTTGATGCCATCCATCCGGGCTCAGATAGAACAAGGACAATCAACACTTTTCAATGCGAAGGGTGCCGGCTTTGCGAACGCATTTGTCCTGAAAATGCCATTTCGGTAACCGAAAGCAACAATAATTTCTGGTATGTTTCGAAAAGCCGGTTTGGTACGCTGGTCCATGCCAAAATGGGCGCTGGCGAAGAAAACTCGGGAAAACTGGTCACCGAAGTCCGGCGCAAAGCCAGAGAAATTGCTACAGAAACCTGTGCCAGTTACATAATCAATGATGGCCCGCCTGGAATCGGTTGCGCGGCAATTGCCTCGGTTACCGGTGCCGATTTGGTGCTGGTGGTCATCGAACCCAGCTTGTCGGGGCTGCACGATGCCAAACGAATGATCGAACTGGTAAAATCATTCAACATTCCGGTTTATGCTGTAATCAACAAGTATGACATCAACGCTGAAGTTACAGAAAAGGTAGAAAGATTTCTTTTTGAAAACCAAATTAAACTGGTTGGCAAACTGCCTTTTGTCACCGAAATGGTTGAATCGATGGTTGCCGGGAAAACGATTGTGGAGTTTATGCCCGATGGTGAAATCAGTAAGGAATTCTTTTACATTTGGGAAAACATTCAAAACAGCAAAAATGAACCTTTTTGTATTGACTGAAAATCAGGCCGGAGGAAGGTTTTTAGCCGAACACGGACTGTCGTATCTCGTTGAATCTGACGGGCAAAAAATTCTGTTTGATACCGGGCATACCGATGTATTTCTGAAAAATGCTCAAATACTGGGGTTCAATCTTCAGCAGGAAGTGAGCCAGGTGGTTCTCAGTCACGGCCACTGGGATCACGGCGATGGGCTTCAGTATCTTGAAAACAAAACTTTAATTGCTCATCCGGGTTCGTTTATGGAACGGTTCAGAAAAAGTGATCGATCACCGGTTGGGCTTCGGTTAAAAAAAGATGAGATTCAGAAGAAATTCGAATTGATTGAGGCCACTGAACCTTTTAAAATATCAGAAAACCTTTTCTTCCTGGGTGAAATTCCCCGTGTAACCAGTTTCGAAAGCAACGAAACCTCGTTTGAACTGGAAAACGGCGAAGACGATTTTATTCCCGACGATTCGGCGCTGGCTGCCATTGCCGGGAACGAACTGGTCGTTATTACCGGTTGCTCCCATTCGGGCATTTGCAACATTTGCGAACAGGCCCGAAAAGTAACCGGCATTTCAACCATCAAAGCTGTAATTGGCGGTTTTCATTTAAAACACAACAACCGGCAAACGCAGGAAACCATTGCCTGGTTCAAAAAAAATGCAGTGGAAAAGTTGCTCCCCTCCCACTGCACTGAATTGCCGGCCCTCGCTGCTTTTTATCAAGAATTTGCTGTACAGCCGGTAAAAACCGGAATGGTTTTCAGGTTTTAATTCTTTTTCAATTCGTACACCAAAAAATCCTGCATTAATCCGTAGTCGAGCAAGTCGTAACTTTCGCCTGAGGGTTGGATTTGCGGCGCAGTTCTGAAACTTCCGGGTGAAACGATTCCCGGAGTGGTGTAATTATGGTGAGGCCCCAG
>CAZHKI010000355.1:0-4451 GCA_964533365.1 uncultured Maribellus sp.
TGAGTTGTTAAGCATCAGCTAAGGGGCAATGGTTATTATTACAGTAAACTTAGATGAACAATGACCATTAATTCGATCAAACGGAAACATTATCTGTTATTTATTGCCGGAGGTTTAACCTTTTCACTTTTTCTGGCAATGGCCGGTAAAACCATTCACTATACTTCATCAAATGCGTTTTGTTCCTCGTGTCATGTTCATCCGCATGCCGATGCCACATGGAAACTTTCAGTTCACCATAACACGCGCAGTGGGATATCGGTCAACTGTGTTGATTGTCACCTTCCCCCCGAAGACCAGCCAGTCCGGTTTTTAACCCGCAAAGCCTATCATGGATTTCACGATTTGTATGTTTACCTGACCAAAGATGCCGATGAAATTAACTGGGAAGATAAAAGAACCCTGGAAGCAGCCGGACGTTTTGTTTATGAAGATGGCTGTAAAAAATGCCATACCAATTTGTTCCCTTCTACATTAAATGCACTGGGATGTGAATCCCATTTAAAATATTTGCGAGATCCGCAAAGTACTTCCTGTATTAAATGCCATCCGGGAATGGGGCATTATCGCGGAAACACAGGGTTGGCCGCCGGATTGGAAACCACCTCACTGTCAACCGAAATTTTTACGGCTCCGGCAGCGTTAACCGATTTCACCAGTTTTGAAGAAATGATTCCGGGAACTTCAGTTTCATTCAGAATGATAGCTGTGCCGGGAGGTCAGTTTCATATGGGAAGCCCTGCCGGTGAACCATTCCGCAGGCCCGACGAAGGCCCCGTACGCGAAGTTCAGGTTGACAGTTTTTGGATGGCTGAAATTGAAGTCACATGGGACGAATACCTTGCTTTTTTTAATGCAACCGGTTCGCAGGGTCGAAAAGAAGCAGAGGAAACCAACGAGGAAGTGGACGGAATCAGCGGGGCAACGCCTCCGTGGGGAGCACCCGACCAGGGTTGGGGAATGGGGCAACGACCGGCTATTACCATGACTCACCATGCAGCACAAACCTATTGCCGCTGGCTGAGCAGTGTAACCGGTAAAAATTACCGGCTACCCACCGAAGCCGAATGGGAATATGCTGCCCGTGGCGGAACTTCCGGAGCTTATTTCTTCGATGGCTCACCCAAAGATTTCGAATCGCAGGGTTTTATCAACCGGATATTTGGCGCCGACACCACGGTTATCAATTCATACGTAATTTACCAGGAAAACAGCCCGTATAAAACACAGTCACCTGAAAAAACAAAACCCAATTCGTTTGGGTTGAAAAACATGCTCGGCAATGTTGCTGAATTCTGTCTCGATTATTATGACCCGCAGGTTTACGCGAAATATCCGGAAGGGGTGGTTCGAAATCCGAGAGGACCGAGAAACGGTAATGAATTTGTGGTCCGTGGCGGTTCGTATGTCAATTCGGCAAAAGATTTGAGAATAGCCCGGCGCGATTTTACCCGTTCGGTTGACTGGCTGGTTACCGACCCACAGATCCCGAAAAGCATCTGGTGGTATTCTGATTGCAAACATGTAGGATTCAGGGTGATTTGTGAGTATCATCCTGAAAGCCTTCCATCCAATAAAAATATAAACTGACATATCATGGAAAAAAATCAACTTTCGCGCAGGAATTTTCTGGAAAAATCGGCACTGATTGGTGCAGCAGGTCTGGCCGGGATCAGTGCGCTCAACTCATGCAGCAAAAAGTCGAAAGCCGTTGATTATGACTTTCCCCCTTTATATGACAAGGCCCCCGATGGTAAAAAGCTGCGTGCCGGACTGGTCGGTTGCGGAAACCGCGGGACTGGAGCTGCCTTCAATTTCCTGGAGGCCGGGAACGACCTCGAACTGGTGGCTTTGGCCGATGTTTTCAGTGATAAGGTGGAAGATTGCCGGAACAAACTGCAGAAACAAAAAGTGGAAATCCCCGAATCCAACTGTTTCTGGGGGTTCGATGCTTATAAAAAACTCCTTGATGTCGATTTGGATGTCGTCATCCTGGCAACCCCGCCTCATTTCAGGCCCGAACATTTTGATGCCTGTGTACAGGCCAAAAAACATGTTTTTCTGGAAAAACCGGTAGCCGTTGATCCGGTGGGGGCACGGCAAATTATTGCAACAGCCAAAAAGGCCGAAAATATGGGATTGACCGTCATTACCGGAACCCAGCGCCGGCACCAGGCCGATTACCTTGAAACTTACCGGCAGGTGGCATCGGGTGCCATTGGCGAAATAACCTCGGCAAAAGCCTGGTGGCTGCAAACCCATGTTTGGTTTCGTACCCGCGAGGAAGGCTGGAGCGACATGGAATACATGTTACGTAACTGGAACAATTTCTGCTGGCTTTGCGGCGATCACATCCTGGATACCCACGTACACAACATCGATATCATCAACTGGTTTGTAGGCAAACATCCTGAAAGCGCCATCGGTTTTGGCGGCAGGCACCGCAGGCTCACCGGCGATCAGTACGACTTTTTCAGTATCGATTTTGAATACGGGAACGGGCTCTCGTCGCATAGCATGTCACGCCAGATCGACGGCTGTGCCAACACCCTGGGCGAACTCATCGTCGGTACCGACGGTTACACCAACTGCAAAAACACCGTGTTCAACCTCGACGGCTCGGTGAAATGGAAATACGAATACCCAAAAAACAAAGACGGCAAATCATCAGAAGTGGTTAAAATCTCGCCGTA
This sequence comes from uncultured Maribellus sp., assembly GCA_964533365.1. Taxonomy (GTDB): domain Bacteria; phylum Bacteroidota; class Bacteroidia; order Bacteroidales; family Prolixibacteraceae; genus Draconibacterium. The sequence goes on from CAZHKI010000355.1 coordinate 2,694, forward strand.
TGTACAGGAACATATTCACTTGGTAACTGCAATCCGTACCAACACGCCTGTTGTGGAAGCAGAACGTACAGCAATTTCTACACTTACAGCCATTATGGGCCGTACCGCCGCCTATACCGGCCAAAAAGTGGAATGGGAACAAATGATGAATTCCCCCGAACGATTAGGACCGGCAACGTATGAAATGGGCCTGGTGGCAATGGATTTTCCAACACCCATTCCGGGAATTCAGCATAAAGAATAATAAAAACAGCTACCATGATTTCTGTCGTAATTCCACTGTTAAACGAAAGCAAACTGGTTGACCGGTTGCTCGAAGACGTTTTTGTCAACCTGAAAAAAACCGGCGAACGCTTTGAAGTAATTTGTGTTGACGATGGAAGTACGGATTCAACACTGCTGAAACTCATAAGCATTAAAGAAAATAACAACGAACTGAAAATTATTTCCCTTTCCCGGAATTTCGGGTTGCAGGCCGCCATGACCGCCGGACTGGAATATGCAAAGGGAGATTTTGTAGTAATGATGGACGGTGACTTTCAGGATCCTCCGGAATTGTTGCCGGTTTTATATGAAAAAATCACCCGGGACGGGGCCGATATTGTAACTGCCGTCCGCGATCAGCGAAACGAAAAGCTTACCCGGAAAATGTACATTACCATTTTTCATCGCATATTCAGCCGGATTACCGAAGGTCAGCAGGTTGCCAACGCCGGGAACTTTTGCATTATGAACCGGAAAGCACACCAGGCTGTTTTGAGATTTTCAGAAAAAAACCGCTATTTACCAGGTATCCGGAATTTTATCGGGTTCAAACACGAATTCATTGTATTCGAACGTCCCGACCGGCTGGATGGAAAAGGTAAAATGAGCCGCAAAAAATTGTTTGCCCTTGCCGCCGATGCTATTTATTCTTTTTCAAAATGGCCTATCCGTGTTTGTCTGTATCTGGGCCTGGGAGGAGTCATCATTTTCTTTGGAGCTTTCATATATACCCTGGTTTCAAAATTTCTGGGGCTGGCACCCATTGGTTGGTCGTCGATGTTTCTGGCCATCAGCTTTTTTGGTTCGGTACAACTGACTTTTTTGGGAATTATTGGCGAATACATTTACCGTATTTTCAAAGAAGTACAAAACCGCCCGGTCTATTTTATAAAAGATATTTATGAATAAACCCGCCGGCATAATAACTGCAAAGAGTGCATTCGTGGCCTTGTTACTTTTAATAGGCCTGTTTTTGGCATTCTTAGCCCCAAAGGCCGCAGTAAATGTCGATGAACAACTGCATTACCCCCATGCGAAAAAGGTTGTCAACTGGTATTTTACCGGCGGGGATGACACATCGTGCCTCGATACCCCGGTTACCAACCTGAAATATTACGGACAGTCGGTCGATAACTTCACCGCCCTTATCAACCGTTTGTTTCCATTTGAAAACGAATTTTTGGTACGCCATTTTACCGGAGCCCTGTTTTTTTGGATGCTGCTGATTTTTTCAGGATTGGTTGCCAGGCAGGTCAGCGGGAACTACCTGGTTTCTGTGGTGACTGTTCTTTCGTTGCTGCTTATGCCTCGGCTGTTTGGCCATGCATTTGGAAACCTGAAAGATATTCCTTTTGCAGCCGGTTATGCCGCCGGAATTTACTGGATTATCAGGTTTCTGGGCGAGATGCCGTCGCCACGCTGGTCAACGACCATTTGGCTAAGTTTGGCCATAGCGTTTACCTGCTCGGTTCGCATTGGTGGATTAATCCTTTT
>CAZHKI010000356.1:0-4444 GCA_964533365.1 uncultured Maribellus sp.
GAATTTTAACTCCCCGGAAACAGGAAGCAGTTTGAACATGATAATTAAAAAAAGCAACACCATGAAGATTGAAAACACAAAAGCACAGATGAGGAAAGGTGTACTGGAGTACTGCATTCTTCTTGTCCTCGACGGTAAACCGCTCTATGCAAGCGATATCATCCAGTCATTAAAAGAAGCCAAAATGATTGTGGTTGAAGGAACCCTGTATCCATTGTTAACACGGCTAAAAAACACCGGGTTCCTGGGCTATCGCTGGGAGGAATCGACACAGGGGCCGCCGCGTAAATACTACGAACTGACCGACAATGGCAGGAAGTTTCTTAACGAACTCGAAAGTTCATGGTCCGAGTTGGTCGATGCGGTAGAAAAAATCAAAACCATCAAAGCCTGATTTCAGTAACAGAACCATAATTCAAATTCAGTAATAAAATGAAAAAGACATTCACCATAAATATCAGCGGCACGATATTTCATATCGAAGAGGATGCTTACGAAGTATTACAAAAATACCTGATCAACCTGAAAAACCACTTTGGCAGCAGCGACGAGGGGAAAGAAATTATTACGGATATCGAAGCGCGCATCGCCGAGATTTTTTCAGAAAAAACACCGGATGAAAAGAAAGTTATCACCCTCGAATGGGTAAACGAAGTGGTTTCAATCATGGGAACACCTGAGGATTTTGCTGAAGAAGAAGGGGGCGAAGAACCAGCTTCATCCAGTGAAGCCAAACGAAAAAGAAGGCTTTACCGCGACCCTGACCACCGGGTATTTGGTGGCGTTTGCGGCGGATTGGGCGCCTATTTTAACATGGACCCGGTAATCCTGCGGATCATTTTTGCCGTCCTTTTCTTCGTCACTACCGGAGCAGCATTCCTGGCCTACATCATTCTTTGGATTGCTGTCCCGAAAGCCATGACCACTGCCCAGCGCCTTGAAATGCGGGGACAGGAAGCCACCGTAAAAAACATCGAAAAATCAATTAGGGAAGAAGTGGTTGAAGTAAAAGAAAACTATAAAAAATTTAGGGAATCGGACACCTATTCCAAAGGGAAAAAATCAATGGAAGGGGCTGGCGAAGTGGTTTACAGCGGATTTAAACTGATTCTGCGAATCGTTGTCATCATCATAGGCGTACTGCTCATTATTTCCGGATTTTTCGGCCTGCTGGGCTTAATATCATCCACCATCATCGGTCACTCGTTTGTCGATGGCTGGCCAATGATTTGGAGCCCCGACATCCACGCTCCCGGCTTTTTGACCCACTTTGTTGAACCCGGGACCGTAACTTTTGGACTGATTGCCATCGGGTTACTGGCTGGAATTCCCATGCTTGCCTTGCTGTTTGTGGGAACCAAACTGGTATTTCGCTACAAAACCAACAATGCCGTTATCGGGTTGACCATGGTTGGGGTCTGGCTGATTGCCCTCGTTGCTCTCATTACAGTTTCAGCCAGCGAAGCCGGAAACTACAAAAACCGGTCTTCGGTAACCAACAGCGAAACCATTTCGTGCGATTCGTGCCAAACGCTGTACCTCGCTCTGGGTGAGGATAAGTACGACGATTATGCCGAATTCGACTGGGATATCGAAAATTTCAAAGTAGTTTCAGTGGATGGAAAAGAATTATTGCTGGGCAAGCCAAAACTGGACATTGAAAAATCGGTATCCGGTAATTTCCTGATACAGGTAAAGAAAACATCCCGTGGCCGAAACCGCGACAGCGCCAGGGAAGCTACGGAAAACATGCTCTATCAGTTTGAATTGAAAGATTCCACTCTCCTGCTCGATCCCTATTTTATCATCAAAGAAGGAGCAAAATGGCGTGCCCAGGAGATGGAAATTACGGTAAAAGTTCCCGAAGGAAAAGCGGTTTTCCTCGACAAAGCTATGGTGGAAATTATCGACGACATTGAAAATGTTTCGAATACCTGGGATGGAGATATGGTTGGAAAATTCTGGGAAATGAAACCAGAAGGACTTACCATGAAAAAAACGGAATAATTTATAAACAGCAGTAAAAACCCGGATTTCCGCCGGAATCGATACTCCGGCGGTTTCCTGTTTAAAACCTAAAAAATGAAAAAATTAGTTCTGACTTTCGTACTGGCATTTGCAGGAATAATGATTGCAAATGCACAAAGCAAATCCTGCAAAATGTACGATACATTTTCAGGAGAAGAGGGTATTTCCCAATTTTCATTTTCAAAAAATATGATCGACGCCATCGATCTGGACCTAAGCGACGATGGCGACGAAAAAAGCGTGACCGGCGATTTGCACGAAATCCGGTTCCTGTCGTACAACCCCCAAAAAGGAAAAATCAGCGGCCCGGAGTTCATTCAGAAAGTATCCACATTTTTTACTTCACCTTATAAAAAATACGAAGACGACGAGGTTGACGACGACAATGCCGAAATCTGGCTCCTCGGCGGAAAGAAAAAATTTACCGAGTGCCACATTTTAATCAATAACACCAATGATGATCAAATGCATTTCATCGTTTCGTTTTACGGCGACTTTACCGTGAACGATTTGGAAAGCCTGAAAAAAACAGGTCGTGATTTTTCGGAGGAACAATAAAATGAAGATGATATTTCTGTTGAAAGAATCCAACGGATAGCAGAAAACAAAAGAGAGACATAACAAACAAAAAGCCGGCCCCTCGCGGAACCGGCTTTCAATTTTTTAACGGGTATGGCGAATTCCGATTCGCCATTTAATAACGCGGTTCGGAAACCGCATCACCCTATTCCTTATACGCTTCAATCAAAATTTCCAGGATCTTTTTACCTGCAGCGGCAACGCTGGTTCCGGGACCAAAAATGGCAACGGCGCCGGCGTCGTACAAATACTGGTAATCCTGCGCGGGAATAACACCGCCACAAATTACCATGATATCGTCGCGGCCCAGTTTTTTCAGTTCTTCGATAACTGCCGGAACCAGAGTTTTATGTCCGGCTGCAAGTGACGAAACGCCCAGCACATGCACGTCGTTTTCAACGGCCTGTTTGGCAGCTTCTTCCGGAGTCTGGAACAGCGGTCCCATGTCCACGTCGAAACCACAGTCGGCGTAACCGGTGGCCACTACTTTGGCGCCGCGGTCGTGGCCGTCCTGGCCCATTTTGGCAATCATGATTCGGGGCTGGCGGCCTTCCATTTCGGCAAATTTTGCTGCCAGTTCCTGAGCTTCCTTAAACTCGTCTTTTCCTTGTGCTTCTGATTTGTACACGCCTTCAATTGTTCTGATTACTGCTTTGTAACGTCCTGCCACTTTTTCGCAGGCATCTGAAATTTCACCCAAAGATGCACGTTTTTTTGCCGCGTTGATAGCCAGAGCCAGTAAATTCCCTTTGCCCGATGCTGCAGCATTGGTTATGGCATCCAACGCTTCGCGAACTTCAGCTTCATTTCGTTCGGCGCGCAGTTTTTTCAACCTTTCAATCTGCGACAAACGAACAGCGGTATTGTCAATTTCGAGAATATCGATTGGATCCTCTTTTTCGAGACGGTATTTGTTTACACCCACAATTGTCTGGTTCCCGCTGTCGATTTTTCCCTGGGCGCGTGCTGCAGCTTCTTCAATACGCATTTTCGGCACGCCGGTTTCAATGGCTTTAGCCATCCCACCCAGTTTTTCCACTTCTTCGATTAACGCCCAGGCTTTGCGTGCCAGTTCGTGAGTCAACGTTTCCACATAATAGGAACCAGCCCACGGGTCAACCGAGCGGCAGATTTCAGTTTCCTGCTGAAGATAAATCTGTGTATTACGCGCAATACGGGCCGAGAAATCGGTTGGCAAAGCAATGGCTTCATCCAGCGCGTTGGTGTGCAAACTCTGGGTGTGTCCCAGCGCTGCAGCCATGGCTTCAATGGCTGTGCGGCCCACGTTGTTGAACGGGTCTTGTTCGGTTAACGACCAGCCCGATGTTTGCGAGTGGGTACGAAGCGCCATCGATTTTGGATTTTTCGGGTTAAACTGTTTTACCAGTTTGGCCCAAATCATACGTGCTGCGCGCATTTTGGCGATTTCCATAAAATGGTTCATGCCAATAGCCCAGAAAAACGAGAGACGCGGTGCAAATGCATCGATGTCCATTCCGGCGTTAATTCCGGCGCGGAGGTATTCCAAGCCGTCGGCCAGGGTGTAAGCCATTTCAATGTCGGCAGTGGCGCCGGCTTCCTGCATGTGGTATCCCGAAATGGAAATCGAGTTAAATTTCGGCATGTTCTTCGAAGTAAACTCGAAAATATCGGCGATGATTTTCATGGAGAAATCCGGCGGATAGATGTACGTATTCCGTACCATGAATTCTTTCAGAATATCGTTTTGAATGGTTCCCGAAAGTTGCTCCAGCGTTGCTCCCTGTTCCAAGCCTGTTACAATGTAAAAAGCCAGAACCGGCAAAACAGCGCCGTTCATGGTCATCGACACCGACAT
>CAZHKI010000357.1:0-4438 GCA_964533365.1 uncultured Maribellus sp.
AAGCGCATCGACAATGGTATTGCCAGTTACAAAAATTTGTTCGGGATGAACATTCTCGGCCAATAAGTTTTCCCGGGCAAGAACCGACGGTGCAAAATGAAAAGATGCAATAACACTGGTGAGTTTCCGGTTCATTTCTTCGGGCCAGGGTGAGGCAATATTTCCCGAACGGAGCCCGGCTTCGATATGCGCAACCGGAATTTTTTTATAAAAAGCTGCCAAAGAAGCTGTGAAAGAGGTGGTTGTGTCGCCATGGACCAAAACAATATCGGGATTGAAATCTGTAAATACATCGCGCAATTTCAACAAAATTAAACCTGATAATCCAAACAAATCCTGGTTTGATTTCATCACATCCAGGTCGTAATCGGGTTCGATACTATAAATTTCCAGCACTTGATCGAGCATTTCGCGATGCTGTGAAGTGACACAAATTTTGGTTTCAAAACAGTGCTGATATTTTTGAAATTGCATGACAACCGGCGCCATCTTAATTGCTTCCGGGCGGGTTCCAAATACTATCAGAACTTTTTTCATTTCAGGTGGTTTAAACGGTAAATTTATTTGTACGACATGGCAATCTGATGAACACTAAATCCTTTATTGTGGTCAATTTTCACCTTGTCGTTATAATGAATCTGAATGGTATTTATCCCAGCTTTAATCTGTTCTTTTGGTATCTTTATTTCCAGGGTTTCAATTTTTTGCGTTTTGCAGGGGGGCGCAAAAACTCTGTATTTATCATTCAGGTTTACAATCATCTCGTTTTCACTCACAAACTGGGCATTGACCATTAACCTCACTTCACTGGCTTTCAAATATTCTTCCTTCAGGTTTATATTCAATTTATTGGTTGCTTTCCGGATGTCTGATTTCCCAAGAACAAACAATGTTGACTGGTATTTTTTTTCGGGTGGGTTCCTGGTACTCCAGCTAAAAACCAGCACACCCCCATCATTGGTCGCTTCGGGATGATAGTCCATGTGCTTGCACACAAAAGTCATAGCCGCCTGATCAGTCATGACGTTATAAAAGTAATAATCGGCCAGCAGCCATCCCCGTTCGTATTGTTCAATGGTTTTTTGAAGGTTTTCCAGGGTGCGTGCGTCGGGTAAAACCGAAAAGTCAGACTCGTTTTTTACAAACTTTTTGGTTTCCGAATCGAAATGCCGCTGACGAAACAAAACTGACGAATCGGTCTTCAAATAATAATTGGTAGCCTGCGGTACCGTTGATAAAATAATATCACCGGGCTTTTTTAATGATTCCACATATTTACAGGGAAAATTCCAGTTCGTGAAACTCCACTGCGATAGTCGCTTATCGACAACAAATCCAAGCGTTTTTTCAGCTTTTGACAACGATTTCAGTTCATTGGTCCGAAAAGCCGAAGCTACCACTACAAACGGAATAACCCACAACAACCAAATCCATTGTTTTTTTCTGGGTTTTAAAATCTTATCGGCCAGCAACTGAATGACCTTGTAAAAAAACACGGATACCGAAATGATAAAAAGAGGGTAAATAAAAACGATGTAACGGGGCAGCGCCGGATCATAAAAAACAAAACTCATCAGAAGAAAAGGAAACAAAAACAGCGATACCAAAAATATTCCCGATTTTTTATTCACCAAAAACGACAAGGGCAAACCCAGGATTCCCACGATATAAACCCATTTCAAATCGTATTTCAACACATCGGCATACAGGTTGAATATTTTGAACGGGTTCTTTTTATAATACTCCGATAAATGTCCCCAGTCGGGAATGATCCAGTTCACATTATTTTCGGGCAGAAATAAACCAAGAAATGATTTTACATATACCGAAACCACCGGGCTCAAAATAAAAAACAGAAAAAGAAAAGAGAGGATTGAAAAAAGAAAGTAATTGTTTTTATAATTCGATATCCGGGGGGTAAATAATAGCACAATTTCGCTGATAATAAAATATAAAGCTATTCCAAACAGGAACATAAAGGTTAACTGGTGGGAGAGCAGGGAGAGCAAAAAAGCCCCGGCAAAAAGAATAAAATATTTCCAATCGATGCCAAAATTGAAAACATTTTGATGGACAGGTTCTTTTCGATTTTCGAAAGCTTTCAGAAAGAAGAACAACATGAGTGAATAAAAAAAAGCAAAAATCATGTAATTCCGGCACAGTTTCGACCAGTAAACAAAATAGAGCGAAAACGACAGGATAAATGCCGATAAAATGCCAACATACTGATTAAATAACCTCTTTCCCAAATGATAAACCATAACAATTAACCCTGTTCCAAAAAGGACGCTGGGAATTCGGGCCCAGAATGCTGAATCGCTGAACAGGCTAAATAAAGGCAGCAGAAAAATGGTGAGTAAAATCCCGTTATTATCGCTGGTAAATAGTGGCCCGGTGCCTTTAATAACATCCTGTGCCCGGTTTACATGAACATACTCGTCAACCCATAGTGAGAGAACATCAAGACTGGCCACCCGAATCAAAAAACCCAAAAACGCGATTACCCCGATAATGATAATTACAGCCGTTTTTGATAGTTCAACACTCCCAAAATGATAAGTTTGAATGTTGCCTTTATTTTTTAAACTCTTTTTGTTGCGCATCACGGTAATTTTTAAATTTACTGCATCGGCTCTATTGGTGATAAATTACCAACAAAACAGAAATCACCATCCAGCTTGTAACACTCGTGATTTTGAATTTTCATGGTATTCAGCAGGTAACCCATTTCGGGGAAAAAATGAATATGCAAATCAAATGTATAGTGGTAATACCTTTGACAGGGAACGGTAACAATTAACATATTCCCTGATATCCTTTTCAGTTCATCAACCGCTTTGCCCAAATCAATCACATGCTCAATGGTATGGTTACAAATCACGACATCGAATTCATGATCATCAAAAGGCAGATTATCAATATCGGCCGTCAAAAAACTGATTTCGTTATCGTGCGGAGGAGGATTAATATCGCAGCCGGTAAGGTTTTTAAAACCTTCGGCCTTTAGTTTTTTCAGTAAGTAGCCACTTCCACAACCCACATCGATTATCTTAGCCTCTTTCCGGTTTTTCAATTTGCTGAGGATAAATTTTTCGGTTTTTTGGTTCAAATCGGTTTCGCGGCTGGGAAGTGAGTCGTAAATTTTGTAAAAATGGTTGTATTCGTCTTTACCCATCAAATGGATGGAATCTTTGAACGACATCAGTTTGGATACATTTTTCCCTTTAAACCACAAAAAAAAGAACGGATACATGAAAAACCGGTTATCCCGGAGCAGGGGAGGCAAAAATTCATCAAAAATAAAACGAATCAGGTTGGTAATTTTTCGGTTCATGGTTTAAGCGTTCGCAAATTTTCGGATTGCAATCAATCTTAAGGTATTCCAAATTGTTTTTTTCAGGTTCATTTTGCTGTGCCCTTTTTTTAAATCATAACGAAGAATAAAAGGGACTTCACCAAATATCAGGTTCATTTTTCGCAGTTTTAAAAGGATATCAACCATCACCTGAAATCCTTCCTGGTCGATAAAACTATTGCCAAACATGGCGATGGCTTTTTTAAGAACCGATGCTTTATAAGCCCTGAAACCGCATGTAAAATCTTTTACACCCCTGATGGGCATAAAAATTCTGAAAATAAGCGAAGCAAAATAACTCAGAACTTTCCGGTACCAAACAAGGCCAACAACCCTTGAATTGGGCTGATATCTGGAAGCAATCACTACGTCGTGCCCTTCTTTTATCATCCGGATCATTTTAAGAATTAAGCCCGGCGTGTGCGTATCGTCGGCGTCCATGGTAATAATAATATCATCGTTGCCCGAAAGATTGGCCACTTCGATTAACCCATCCCTGATGGTATTTCCAAGACCCTGATTTACGGTATGGTTGATAAGGGTTACCGGCATAATTTTTGAAAAATTTTCGCCAATTTCCCGGGTTTTATCGGTACTTCCGTCGTTAACAAGTATTACCTCATATTTCTCAATTCTTTCATCTTCCATCGAAAGTTTGATTTTGCTCAACAGAGAGCCCAAACTCTCTTCTTCGTTATATGCTGGCAATACAACATAAATTTTTTTCATGACGAGTATTTTAGGTTTCAACAGAAGTTGAAAGGAAGAAACCAAAAGTATCAATTTTATTTAACAATCCACTCCTCGGGATTGAGTTTTTGGTTTTCGCGCCAGATTTGAAATTTCAGGACCGATTTGTTCCCCTCGTCGGCGTCGGTATAAACCGTTCCGATGGTTTGTTTGGTGTTTACCTTATCGCCAATTTTCACGGTTACTTCGCGCAGGTTGGAATAAACGGTAAGGAAATTCCCGTGACGGATGATAACAGCCGTGTTTCCGCCGGTAATACCGAAAACGCGGCTGACTTCGCCGTTAAAAACGGCCCTGGCTTTTGCCCCGGCTTCGGTGGTAATGCTAATCCCG